>CBFDBV010000449.1:0-4005 GCA_965603135.1 uncultured bacterium | reverse complement strand
CCCTACGGGCTTGAGGAGAAGTTGTCGCAAGGAGGTTGTGCACAGTGCCGCAACCACAAATGCTTTTCGTCGGCAATCAGGGACAGCTCAGCTATCCCGCGGTGGGGAACGCCGAGATCGGTTCGGGCTCAAAGGGTACCATCGCCCTCTGGTATCATCCCGGTGCGCTGGACATACGCAGTTCGCTGGTGGCCGTCAAGGTGGACAGTGACAACTACCTCCGCCTGCGCAGGTACAAGGACCTGTACGTATGTGAGAGCATGTCCGGCGGGGCCGCGCAGAGCATAACCAGCAGCAGCAATACGATAGCGTGGCGGCACATCGTGCTGACCTGGGATTTCTCCGGCGGCGCGGGCAACGGCGTGCTGCGCCTCTATCTGGATGGCCAGGAGGTGCCCGAATCGCCGGTGACCACGGCGACCGCCCCCGTCGGGCTGCCCGACCAGATCACAGTCGGGGCGGGCAGCGACAATGCCTGGCTCGGGTCGTTCGCCGCTTACGACCAGTTGGCCATCTGGGACGATGTGATGAGCGCGGCTCAGGTGTCCGCGCTGTGCGCGAAGGGCCGGCGCCACGCTCCGGAGCAGTCCGAGGGCTCCGAGCTGCTGCTGTTCCGCTGTCTATGGGATGGGCAGTTCGATGCAGACATCGCCGAAGGCGGGAGCACCGCGACCCCGGAGGGCGACGCAGACGAGTATTGCCGCCTGGACCTGGGCGGGCGCCGGCACGGCCAGCGGTTCGCCTACCGTCTGGGAATGCCGGCCCACGATGGCAGCGAGGACGATCGCGTCCCGGCGTTTGCGGTCCTCACTCCCGGAACCTACGGCGCACTGACAGCGACCAACACGGAGCAATGGGCCGAGGTGGAGGTGGACGGGTCAGATAATGGGCACGCGGTGGGTGTGTTGCTGGCGCCCTGGCTCGCTCTGCCCACGGAGCCGATGACCTTCCGCTGCGCGCTGCATCTGGTGCCCGACGGCGCACCGACGAACCTGGCCATCGGGGTGGGGCCCCTCTCCTACTACCACGGGGACGCCCAGCGCTTTCAGTGCGGCAGCGGCTGCACGACCAGCACGCTCACCTCGTCAGCGCTGTCGGGCGCGGATGATTACTGGGTGGGCGCCGAGCTGAGCGTGCTGACCGGACCCGCGGCCGGGCAGAAGCTGCCGGTGCTCAGCTACGAGTCGGCCACCAAGACTATCACGGTGGACGGAGCCTTCTCAGATGCCCCTGAGAGCAACAACGTGGCGGTGGTGGAGTTCCCCAGGCGCGTGGAACCCTTCCAGTCCGAGGGGTCGCGCCGCCGTCTCGAGTGCGATCTCAGTCAGAGCTACGGCGGCGTCGAGCGGTTCAGCCTGATAGAATGTGCCATCGGCGGCGTCTGCGGCTTCTTCCGCGTGGACCGGGGACGCGTGCAGCAGTATCCGTCAACCATCACTCGAGACAACGTGCTCTTCGGGAAGCGCACAACTCAAGTGTATCCCACCTGGGTCTGCACGTTCCTTGTCGAACGGGTAGAGATGGACGGGCCGGGGCTGTGTCAGAGCACAGAGATGGCCGATGATACCTTCCTGGTCAGGGCCCCGGGCACAGCGGAGAGCGCCAAGGTCTGGCGAGCGGATGACGTGAGCCGCGTCACGAGGCAGCCGACCCAGTACAGCGATCCGTCCGCGGTGCAGGAGGAGTTCACCGCAGAGAACACCTGGCGCCACTCGCTGTGGCGCTTCCCCGACTGGATGCGGTACGACCCCGTCAACGATCGGCTGGTCGCGTTGGCAGTCGCCGAAGACGCCGGCGGCACCGCCAGGGCCGGGTATGTCTGGGGCACCTGGAACGAGGAGACGGGGCGGGTCGAGTGGACCGATGACCCCGATCCGCGCAACCCGCTCTTCGAGCTGGATGCCCTCGATGACGTGCTGAGACGCAGGAGCGACCTCTACAACAGGATCACCTCCGTGGGTGGCGTCTTTCAGACCATCGAGGGCACCTGGGCGATGACCTTCGGTATCACCGTCGGGGACCCCGACGGCTACATCACCTGTGCGCTCACCGGAGCCGAGGACGAGTACTCCTTCGACCCGGAGCAGCACTTCCATCCGGAGGATAACCCGCTCGCCCCGTTCTGCGGCGCTCGGGACAAGCTCGTGCCCGAGGGCGGCGGCATAGGCTACTTCACCAACCGAGACGTGGACTATCGCTTCGCCGAGAACCGACACACGGATGACGCGAGCCGTCGCTTCTGGGGCTACGCGCGCGCCAAGACCACGCTCAACTGGGACGCATACTACCACCAGGAAATGTCGCGGATGCTGGCGTGTGCGGTCACGGGCAACTTCAAGAACCTGCGCAACATGCCCTGGCGCAATACGATGCTGGTGCCGCGCTGGGGTTGGTTCCACTACCCGTACCCAGAGTGGTACTCGGGGTCCACGCTCGGGCTGATAGTGGACGACGGCGGCGTGACCCAGTCGGATGTGAACCTCTACGTCGCCGAGGACGGAGTACACCTGGCCAATACGCTCGGTAGCGCGCTGATCCCCAAATTCTCGCCACCGTTCAACTCGGGCTATCTGTCGCCGGTCTCGAACCCGGTTCGGCTCGGCAACCGGCGGCTCTACTGGTACCGCGAGGACAAGAGCGGCCTGAACTTCAACGTGGCCACGATACGCCTGGACGGCGAGGCCCTCTACAAGCTCGACGCGGACAAGACCATCGGCGAGCTGGAGACCAGCGAGCTGCGCAAGCCTGCGGACGGGTGGTCGCAGCTCAGGCTCAACTTAGACCCCAAGCAGGGGCAAGTGCGCGTGGCGGTCGTGGACACCGACACACAGGAGCCCATCGCGGGATACGGCTACGCCGATTGCGACGCCCTCGAGGAGGGGGTATCGGTCAGGATCACCTGGAACGAGGCCGGCCTGTCAGAGGTGACAGCGGACGGCATCCGACTGCGTTTCGAGTTCACGCGCAACGGGGCCGGAGACGAGTCGCCGGAGCTGTACAGTTGGGCCGCGCTGCCGCCGGATGCCTCGGACCGCCCGGGCTGCTCCGCGCCGAAGGTCGAGGGCAAGACCAACCCGCCCCGAGTCGCGGACACCGCCCCCGACTTCTCGTGGCAGTACGAGGACCCGGAGGAGCGGCCGCAGTCGGCCTTCCACCTCCTGGTGGCCTCCTCGCTCAAGTCGCTGGATGAGAACGTCGGCGACCTCTGGGACAGCGGCGTGGTCTTCAGCGACACCCACGAGGCTAAGTACGAGGGCGCAGAGCTGAGTTCGGAGACGACCTACTTCTGGAAGATCAGAGTCAGAAACAGCGAGGGAGTGTGGTCAGAGGAATGGTAGCCGAAGGTGTCTTCACAACCGCGAACCTGGTTTCGTACTGCTCCGTGGACGACGTGATGGCCCTGCTGGGAGCCTACGATCTCTCCGACTGGGGAGACGAGGAGGCGCTCCAGGGCCGGGCCGCCGAGCTACTTGCGCCGACCAAGGCCGCCGTGGACAGCGGCGCCGCGCGCGACTTCCTCCTGCACCCGGATCAGACGCTCGTGCTCGACGGCACCGGGACCCGGTCCCTGCTGCTGGCCCCGCTGGGGCTGACGCCGCTGGTGGCGGTCGCCTCCGTGGCCGTCAACGGCAGGACTCTGGATGAGGACGAGTGGCTCTTCTACCAGGAGGAGGCGTCCATTGTCCTGGCAGCGGGCAGCCGCCTGGGCACATGCTTCCCCATCGGGCGCCAGAACGTGGAGATTACTCTGGACTGGGGCTACGAGGTCACTCCGCCCGACATCCGCATGGCGCAGGCCAAGCTCGCCGCCGCCGAGCTGCTGGCGGAGACCACCGGCGAGCGCGGAAGCGTCGAGGCGGTGAGCCTGGGCGACTACAGTGTGCGCTACGGGAGCGCGGGCAGATTCGCGGACGTGGTGCGGCGACTCGTGGCCGAGGCCGTAGAAGCCGTGGACCGCTACCGCGGGCTGGACTTCGCCGTAGTCTAACGGCGGGCAAAGGGCAA
>CBFDBV010000448.1:0-4006 GCA_965603135.1 uncultured bacterium | reverse complement strand
GCAAAGGCGTGACAACTACGTCCGCCTGCCTCAGTGCGCCGTCCTTGCGGACAAGCCGCAGCTGCTGTTGGACCTCCTCCTCGCCACCCAGAACGCGTTCGCGCACGCGATGCATCAGAGGTAGGTCTTCACGGTACCATAGCGCCTCCCATTCATCGCGGCGCATGCCGATAAGCTCGTCCGCCTCATAGCCGGAGATGCCCGTGACGTTGCCAGCGACGCTGAACAGGCGCTCATCCGTATCGAGCGCGTACATCAAGTGCGGGAAGTTGTCCATCAGCATCCGGTTTATGCGCCCGGAGGCTGTCAGCTCGCGCGTCGTCACGTCCTTGACGAAGGCAGAGAGCAGGAACAGCCACAACACCGGCAACGCCACGCCCAGGTAGTCGCTGTAGAGGTCCGCCGTGGCGCTGTAGGCCGGGAACGCCCATTCGACGAAGTTGGCTAGAGCGATGAGTGCCATCAGCCCAAGGCCGGGCAGCAGCGCCGCGCGGGTCCCCGGCCAGCCCCTCAGCCTCCGCCAGCAGGCGACCGTGACCGTGATGCCCCCAACATAGCAGACCAGCTCGAGTATCTGAGTGACGACCACGAACACGTTCACTGCGCACCACCCCCACCCAACCGCACGAAGTCCTTGAGGGCGAACAGCAGCAGCAGCGCGGCGCAAGCCTGAAGAGCGTGCTGGGCGAGGTTGAGCGCCTCAGGCCACAGCACGTTTTCTGCGATCGTGAGCGCGCTCGCCAACAACCACAGGACGAACCAGACGCAGGCCAGTCGCGCGAAACGCCACGCCCTGATGTAGCGGTAGTTTGCCACTGTCACCCCCACTCCCACCAGCATGAGGGCCAGCGTGGTCATTTCTCCGGGCTCAAAGATCTGCATCGGGCGATACTCCCTTGGGAAATCGAAGACTTCTCGCAAGCGAATGCTGTGCATTCTCAATTTTCCTGCGCTGTGGTAGCTATTCGGCGTCCGAACCGCGGTCTCCTGCGTAAGGAGGGTAAACGCTCCCCTGGGTAGATGATGGGTTGGCGAGGGAGGAGAGCAAACCCCTGGCGAGGAACAGAACACCTGGGGGGCCAGCCCGCCGGCAGGCCCGCCGTCGCCAAGGCTATGGCGGGTAGACTTGGGACCCTGCCCCACGCAAGTCGGAAGTCGGCAGTCGGAACAGGAGATGAATGCTATTCCGGCGAAGCGCGCCGGCAGAGGCCCGTTGGCGTGGGCCTTCATCATCGTCGTGGTGACGGGTGGGCTGTCCACGTCTGATGCGGCAGGCGCTGACCGGCTGGTCCGCGAGTTCGAGACCGACCGCGAGGGCGCGGGCGCCGAGGCGCTGGCGCTGGCACGAAATGCCCTCAACGCCTGGTGTCTTCGGCACGAGCGAATTCAGCCACCTGCCGACCTGCCGCCTCTGCTTGGCCGGCGCAGCGGCGTGTTCGTAAGTGCCATTGCTGGGGACGCGCCGCGGTGCTGCATGGGCAGCCTCTACCCGACCAGGCAGACGCTGGCCCAGGAGATCATAGCCGCGGCCGTTGCCGCTGCCGGGATGGACGTTCGCTTCCCGCCCATCCGGCCCGATGAGCTTGCCAGGCTCCGGGTGGTCGTGTCCATCGTTGACCCACCCGAGCCTATCATTGCCCCGGCGCATCTGGATCCGGCTGCCGAGGGGCTTGCGGTCAGGAGCGCGTCGCGCTGGGGCGTGGTGCTGCCGGGGGAGACGCCGCACCGCGAACTGATGGTTAAGTGGGCGCGCATCCGAGCTGGCGCAGGTGATCAAGAGCGCGTGGAGCACTTCCGTCTTCGCGCTTTTAGGGCAATCGAACCGCCTCGTGCGGACTGAGCACCGACCAGGGCAAACGGCAAACGACAGACAGGAAAGCGCGCAGTGTTGGTAGCGAGTCGGAGGTCGTTAGTCGGTAATCGGAGGTGCTGTGATGAGATCGAAGTCCGCTTCTGCGAGTTGCGTTGTCCTGCTGGTGGCCGTAGCGATGGCGACCGCGCCCTTGCGGCCGGTCCTGGCCCAAACCGATGAGGAGGCGTACCGCGAAGCGCACGCGGCCAACGTGGACGTCGAGGTCTATCAGCGCATCGTTCCGGTCGGCGAGAAGGCTGAGATCCGAGCTTGGCTGTACAACACCAAGAAGGCGACCTTCAAGGCGTACCGAGTGCCCCTGGAAGACCTTGCCCCGAACGCGTATGCAGTCTACGAGTCCGACGAGGACGAGAAGGGCAGTTTGCCCTACCGCCTCAAGCGGCTCGACGTGCGGGGCATCCCGGTCGCGGCCAAGTGGACCCTGGAGCTTAAGGAGATCTACGAGGACTCCTGGGAGAGCCGCGACCTCAAGGTCCCCAAGCTCAAGCCGGGCGTCTACGTCATCACGATGACCGGCGGCGGCGTGGAGGACCGCACCTGGCTGGCGGCGTCCAACCGGGCCCTGCTCAGCAAGCGCTCCCCGGACGTCGTCCTGGGCTGGCTGGTGAATGCCAACACGGGACAGCCCGTCGCCGGCTCCTGGGTGCACCTCTACGATCGCAACGGTCGCGTGGCGGCCAAGCAGACGGAGAGGGACGGCACCGTGCAGTTCCCTGCGCCCACTGAGGGCGACATTTGCTGGATGGCCGCCACCGGCGGTGACCCGGCCTTTGTGATGCCCTCGGCGCCTCGCGGCGTGGACCCGTATGAGGCATTCGTGTACACCGACCGGCCGATCTATCGGCCCGGGCACCTCGTGCGCTTCCGGGGCAGCGTCCGCACGGTCGAGCGCGGCCAGTACAGCGTGCCGGATCAGGTCAAGACCATCCAGGTCGAGATCAAGACCGGCGGCGACCCTGTCTATCGCAAGGACCTCGACCTGAATGAATGGGGCAGCTTTGCCGCCGACTTCCAGCTCGCCCCCGAGCCACCGCTGGGTACCTACGAGCTGGTGACCACGGTGGGCGAGGGCAAGATGCGAACTCGCTTCTACAAGAGCTTCGAGGTCGAGGCCTATCGAAAACCCGAGTTCGAGCCGAAGGTGACCATCCCCGAGGAGCACTACCTTCAGGGCGCAGCGATTCCGGTTACCATCTCCGCCGACTACTTCTTCGGCAGCCCCGTGGCCGGCGGCAAGGTCGAGTACGAGGTCAGCTTTTCCTCTTACGGGCGCGCCGTCCCGCAGCGCATCCGCGATGCCGCCGGCCTGGGCACCACGGAGGCGATGAGGATGGAGGACGACTTCTGGGGCGAGGGCCGCCTCGATGAAGAGGGCAAGCTCGTGCTGGAGGTGCCCACCCGCTACGCCACGATGGACCGCACGATGCGTGTCGAGGCCACCGTGAGCGAGCTGGCCCTGCGGCCCCGCACGGCCTCCGCCTCTACGCTCATCACCGCCGCCAGCTTCCGGCTGTCTGTCTCGACAGACCAGTGGGAGTACTACATGGGCGACACGGTGCCCGTCACGGTCACCACGCGCGACTACGATGACAACCCCGTGTCCGTCGGCGTCAAAGTCACGATCATCGAGACCAAGCAGGACCGCGAGGGCCGTTACTACGAGGAGCGCACCGACTATCAGCCCGAGACAAATGACGAGGGCATCGCCAAGATCGAGTTCAAGCCCGAGCGGCCCAACGGCTACGCGGTCGAGGCCTGGGCGAAGGACGAGGAGGGCAACCCGGTCTATGACTCCGATGCCTTCCGCGTCGAAAAGGAGCGCCCAGAGAAGGAGTGGCCCGCTCTTTCGCTGGCTGCTGACAAGGACAGCTACGTCCCCGGCGAGACGGCCATGATTCACACCAAGACCGACCTGCGGGGCTCGTGGGTGCTGCTGACGATCGAGGGCGAGCGGCTCTTTGACGCCGTCGTACACAGGCTCCAGTCCAACGAGTTCGTCCTGGGGTTCCGCGTCCTGGAGGAGTACAAGCCCAACGTGCGGGTAGATGCCACTGTTGTCAAGAAGGGCGACCGCACCTCTGACTACGCGACGCTGAATGTCCCGCACACGGAGAAGCAGCTCAAGATCGTCAT
>CBFDBV010000447.1:0-4009 GCA_965603135.1 uncultured bacterium | reverse complement strand
GGGCTTGCCCTGCGTCCGGAGCGCAATCCCGCCTGGGCGGGATGGGAAGGGTGCTGAGCAAGCACTCCTAGCGCGGGTCGGTGAGCTGTGCCTGGGCCGCCGCCAGCCGCGCAATGGGAACGCGCAGCGGCGCGCAGCTTACGTAGTCGAGCCCCACGCGATGGCAGAACTCCACCGAGGTGGGGTCCCCGCCGTGCTCGCCGCAGATGCCGATCTCAAGGTCCGGGCGCGTGGCGCGGCCCTTCTCCACGCCCATCGCGACCAGAGCGCCCACGCCGTCCTCGTCAATGACCGCGAACGGGCTTTGCTCGAAGATGCGCTGTTCGATGTAAGCGGGCAGGAACTTCCCCTCGGCGTCGTCGCGGCTGAAGCCGAAGGTCATCTGCGTCAGGTCGTTGGTGCCGAAGGAGAAGAACTCGGCCTCTTCGGCGATCTGATCGGCGCACACACAGGCGCGCGGGACCTCGATCATCGTGCCCACCAGGTACTCGACCTCGACGCCGGTCTCCTTCATCACCTCTTCGGCGGCCTCGACGATGATCTTCTTCAGCATCGCGGTCTCGCCCCTGGTGCCCACCAGCGGGATCATGACCTCGGGCTTGGGGTCGAAGCCGTCCTGCTTCAGAGCGCAGGCCGCCTGAAAGATGGCGAGCGCCTGCATGCGCGAGACCAGCGGCCAGGTGATGCCCAGGCGGCAGCCGCGATGACCGAGCATCGGGTTCAACTCCGCCAGCGCGCGCACCATATCCTGGATGTCATCGAGGCTCTTGCCGGTCTCCTCGGCGATCTGCTTCTGCCCCTCCTCATCGTGGGGCAGGAACTCATGCAGCGGCGGGTCCAGCAGGCGGATGATCACCGGCAGACCGTCCATCGCCCGCAGAATCCCCTCGAAGTCCTCGCGCTGATAGGGCAGCAGCGCGTCGGCGGCGGGCTGCCGCTCCTCATCGTCCTCGGCCACGATCATCTTCTGGAAGTTGAGCAGCCGCTCCTCGCCGAAGAACATATGCTCGGTGCGCGTCAGGCCGATACCCTCCGCGCCGAGATGGCGGGCAGTGGCGGCGTCCTCGGGCGTGTCGGCGTTGGTGAGCACGCGCAGCGAGCGCGCCTCGTCGGCCCACGCCATCAGCTTGGCGAACAACTGATACATCGGCGCCTGCTCGGCCTCCAGCTCCCCGTCCAGCACCTGGATGATGTCAGAGGGCATCGTCTCGACCTCGCCCAGCATGACCTCGCCGGTGGCCCCGTCAATCGAGACCCAGTCGCCCTCCTTGATGGTGTGATCGTCAACCTCGAACTTCCCTTCCGCGTAGTCAAGCTCCACCGCTGCGCAGCCGACGACGCACGGCCTGCCCATCTGCCGGCCGACGATGGCGGCGTGTGAGGTCTTCCCGCCGGTGGTGGTCAGGATCCCCTGGGCGGCGGCCATGCCGCGGATGTCCTCGGGGGAGGTCTCGTGGCGGACGAGAATGACGCGCTCGCCCTTCTCGTCCCAGGCCACCGCGTCCTGCGAGCTGAAGACCACCTGGCCGGTGGCCGCGCCGGGCGAAGCGTCTACGCCGGTTGCGATGGCCTCCGGCTTGGCCTTGGGGTCGAACTGCGGGTGCAGCAGTTGGTCAAGCTGGTCCGGCTCGACCATCATCACGGCCTCTTTTTCGGTCACCAGGCCTTCCTCGACCATGTCCACGGCGACCTTGATGGCCGCCTGAGCGGTGCGCTTGCCGTCGCGGGTCTGGAGCATCCACAGCTTGCCCTGCTCGATGGTGAACTCGACGTCCTCCATGTTGTGGTAGAACTGCTCCAGCTTCTCGCAGATGTCGGCGAACTGCTGGTAGATCTCCGGCATCTGCTTCCCAAGCTCGCTGATGGGCAGCGGTGTGCGGATGCCGGCGACGACGTCCTCGCCCTGTGCGTTGAAGAGGAAGTCGCCGTAGATCTCCCTGGCGCCGGTGGCCGGATCGCGGGTGAAGGCCACGCCCGTGCCGGAGTCCTCGCCCAGGTTGCCGAAGACCATCGTCTGCACGTTGACCGCGGTGCCCAGGTCGTGGGGGATGTGATGGATCTCGCGGTAGGCGATGGCGCGGTCGTTGTCCCAGGAGCCGAATACGGCTTCGATGGCCTCCAGCAATTGCTGCTTTGCCTCTGTGGGGAAGGGCGTGCCGAGCTGCTCCTGGTAGACCCTCTTCTCCAGCTCCACGACCTTCTTGAGGCCCTCGGCGGAGACCTCCACGTCCTCCTCAACGCCCTCCTCCTCCTTGACCTTCGTCAGACACTCCTCGAACAGCTCGCGGTCAACCTCCTTGACCACGTCGCCGAACATCATGATCAGTCGCCGATAGGCGTCATAGACGAAGCGCTCGTCGCCGGTGAGCTTCCCCAGCGCCTTGGCCACCTCGTCGTTCATGCCAAGGTTGAGCACCGTGTCCATCATACCGGGCATCGAGAACTTGGCCCCGGAGCGCACCGAGACCAGCAGCAGGTTCTCGGCGTCGCCGAACTTCTTCCCGGTCCACTCCTCCAGCTTCTGCATGCACTCGAGCACCTCATCTTCGAGGCCCTCGGGGAGCTGGTGGTCATTCTCGATGTACTCGATGCAGGTGTCGGTGGTAATGGTGAAGCCTGGAGGCACCGGGATCTCGGAGTTGGTCATCAGCATCAGGTTGGAGCCCTTGCCGCCGAGCAGCTCCCTCAGCTCTCGGCCCTCCTTCTCAAGCTCCGCTGCTATCGGCTTCGCGTCCTCGTTGAACAAGTACACTCGCTTCTTTGAAGCCATGTTCTGAGAGTCCTCCCTATCTCGTTTGGCGCGCGGGGGCGCTATGTACTTCTGTGTTCGGGCTGCGGAGGTCGGGGGACAGTCATCCCGCCAAGCGGGATGACTGTCCCTGCCAGCGCAGGGCTTGCCCTGCGCGCCGGAGCGCAAGCGCTCCGCTGGGAAATGGGGGTTGATGCGCGCAGTATTGGTCAGAGGTCCTCGAGTGGGTCGAGGCGCTCGGAACTCAATGTCCTTGTGACTTGCGCTCGGTCGGCCCTGGCCGCCGGATGCTCGGGCAGGGCCAGAATCTCGTGGTCGGTTATCTGCAGGCCTATCTGCACTCGGAGTTGGTCGCCGACCGAGACCTTCGTGGCGGGCTTGGCCCTGCGTCCCCCCACCTGCACCAGGCCCTCGTCACAGATGCGCTTGGCGAGCCCGCGCCGCTTCACCAGTCCTGAGTTCTTGAGGAACTTGTCGAGCCGCATCATCAGTACTCGTCGGCCTTGGCCCGCTCCCACAGCTCGTCCATCTGCGGGAGCGTCATCTGCCGGAGGCCGCCGTTGCCTGCTGCGGCCTGCTCCATCGTCCGGAAGCGGCGGTCGAAGCGCGTGGTCGCCTGCCGCAGCGCGCTCTCCGGGTCCACCTGCAGGAAACGTGCCAGGTTCACGAGGGCGAACAGCGCGTCGCCCAGCTCGGCCTCGACCTCCTCCTCGCATGCCCGCTCAAGCTCGCCCAGCTCCTCGTGGACCTTGCTCCACGGGCCGCTGATGTCATCCCAGTCGAAGCCGACCTTTGCGGCTCTGCTCTGGATCTTGCTGGCTCGTTGCAGGGCGGGCAGCGCGCGCGGGATCCCGTCGAGGAGTGACTCGCGGTCCTCGTATCCCTCCTCTTGATGCTTGAGGTGCTCCCACCTCTCGAGGACCTCTGCGCTGTCGGCGACCTGCGTGTCGCCGAAGACGTGGGGATGCCGCCGGTGCAGCTTGCTGACAATGCCCGCCACGACGTCCTCGATGTCGAACTCGTCGCGCTCGGCTGCCAGTTGCGCGTGGAAGACCACCTGCAGCAGCACGTCGCCCAGCTCGTCGCACAACCGGCGCCAGTCCTCGTCATCCAGCGCCTCGACCGCCTCGTAGGTCTCTTCGAGCAGGTAGCGCCGTAGCGACCGGTGTGTCTGCTCGCGGTCCCACGGGCACCCACGGGGGGCCCGCAGCCGCGCCATCACTCGCACCAGCTCGTCAAACTGCTCCATCGGCTATGACC
>CBFDBV010000446.1:0-4014 GCA_965603135.1 uncultured bacterium | reverse complement strand
AGCGTCTCGGTCAGGAACGCAAGCCTCGCCAGCCCCAGGTCCGTCGCGATCCGCGGCAGCCTCCCCTCCCTGACCCGCCCCGCGTCCACCAGGTTGAACCCCAGGTGCCGCCGCAGGCAGTCGTTGATCAGGTCGGCGTCCGGGCCGCTCACGCCGAACTGATCCATCTCCTTCCGGTGCCGGCCATTGTGCAGGCTGACCAGCAACTCGGGCTTGATCTGCTCGAGAGCCTCCCAGAGGCCCCCCTGCTCGGAGCAGGGGCGCTCATCCCAGGTGGCCGACAGGTTCATTCCCACCCCGTCGGTGATGCCCGGCGAGACGTTGAAGTAAGTGCGCCCGAAGAACACGCCATCCGCGTTGAAGACCGGCACAAAGAAGAAGACGTGGCGCTGGAGCCACTCCGGGTGGCAGAGCGCCTCGCGCATCCATCCCTCACAGGCGTACATTCCGGCCGTCTCGGCGGCATGCTCGCCGGCGATCACGAACATCCGGCGCCGCCCGCTCGCGTCGCCCGGCCCCGTGATGCGGGCCATCTTGACCGGATACCCGGTGCGGGGGCTGTGTGCCGACTGCACGATGACCTCGGTCTCCACCAGCCCGGGGTGCATCGCGGCCAAGTCGCGCAGGAGCGCGTCGCGGTGCTGAAGCGTGAAGGGCGTGGGCGAGGCGAACCAGATCTTCGGGGCCTCAAGCCGCAGATGGTAGCGCACGCCGTAGGGGATGTGCTCCGCGTCGCCGTAGGCCTCGTCTATCTCCGCGTGACCGGTGGGCGTCCAGTCCACGATCTCCAGGCGGCCCCTGTCGAAGGGCAGCCAGGTCTCGCCGTCGGCGGAATGAACCGTTGCGCTCTCATGCCAGGGCGTCCTGCCGGCGTGGTTGAAGTCGGCGACCTCCACGGTTATCTCACGGCCGTCGCCCGGCGAGTCGATCCTGAACAGGAACCGCCACGCGTAGGGCGCCAGGTACACGCGTGACCGGAAGCGGTAGTGCTCAGGGGCGACCTGCACGAAGTCATGACCGTTCCCGCAGTGCAACGTGCTGTCGAAGGCCAGGTCACCGAAGCACGCTCTCTCGCCGCCGGGCCGCCAGTCGGTGTACGACCACGGTTCTTTCATTGCACCTCCGTCACCCGATGAGTCGGCCTGCAAGGCCCGACCTACTCGTCCGGCCGGCCGATGATCATCTCCGTGCCCTTGACGTGCCGGGCCAGGCCCCAGGCGAGCAGGCGGCGGAGCGCCTCCGGCGGGTCGTGGCGCTCCGGGCTGTACCGGCGCGTGTCGCCGTAGTCGCGCTGCCGGAGCGGCAGCAGCAGCTCCTCGAGCTTGCCCCGCAGCTCGCGCGCGACCTCCGGCTTCTGCCAGATGATGTTGAACTGCTCGTCCGGGTCGTTGGCGATGTCGTACAGCTCATCGCGCATATCCGAGGTCCAGACGTACTTCCACTGGCGCGTGCGCGCGCACTTCTGAGCGCGGTTGAAGAAGCGCACATCGAAGTCCGGGAAGAATGTAAGGATCCGCTCCATCGGATGCACCGGGTTCTGCACCTCGGCCATCGCGATCTCGCGCACCTGCTCGCCGCTGACGGTCGGCAGGAAGGAGATGCCCTGGATCTCCTCGGCGGCCCGCTCGTCCTCGATGCCCAGCAGCTCCATCAATCCGGGCAGGAGGTCGTTGGTCTGCACCAGCGGGTCCACGCGCCTGCCGCCGCTGAAGTGCCCCGGATGGCGCATTATCAGCGGCGTGTGAATGACGCTGTCCCACAGGGCGCTCTGACTGTGCGCGAAGTGCCAGGCATGCTCGCCGATGGTGTCCCCGTGGTCGGAGATGATGATGAGGATGGTCTCGTCCAGGATGCCCTGCTCGCGCATCCAGTCGAAGAGCAGGCCCATCCGGTGGTCGAGCGTCGCCGTCTCGCCGTCCACCAGCGAGCGCAGGACCTCGAACTCCTCGGCCGTGTATGCCACCTCGCCCATGGTCGCGTAGACCTGGCAGCGCTCCTTTGCGATCTCGCGCGCCTCCTCCTGGCTGACCCCGTCGAGCAGGAACTTGCTGCGGAAGGGCTCGGGCGGCCAGTACACGTCGTGGGGCTCGGTGCAGTTGATGAAGAGCAGGAAGGGCTGCTCGGCGCCGGCGTTCTCACCCAGCCACTTCTCCACCACGCCCACGGTCTTCCAGGAGCCGTTGTCGCGCGCATCCGGGTCGTCGCTGGGCACGTACGGGGGCACGGCCTCCAGCTCGCCCACCTGGTAGTACTCGGTGAAGCCGCGCGCGCAGTTGGCCGGATTCTGCCCCACCCAACCGTTGTTGGTGAAGCCGCAGGTGCGGTAGCCGGCGCGGTTGAAGATCTCGGCCATCGTGGGCATATCGTCGGCCAAGAACTCATTGCGCTCGTGCGCGCCGTGCCCGCAGGCGTACTTGCCGGTGAAGAGCGAGGCGTGCACCGGCAGGGTCCACGAGGCGGTGATGATGTGGTTCTCGAAGAGCACGCCCTCCTCGGCGATGCGGTCAATGCTTGGCGTCGTCTCGCGGCGGTAGCCGTAGCACGACATGTTCTTCAGGCGCTGGGTGTCCATCATGAAGATAAGCACGTTGGGTCGGTCGGCCATGCTGACACACCTCTCCTCTGGTCTTTCTGTGCCTGCCCCCGTGGTTCGTGCCGGCAGGTGCCCTCACCTGCCGCGTGACGCTGCGCCCACGATGGGGCGGGCCGCCAGAGTACTACACACGATAGTAACGCAAGCCTGCCCCGCGTTGCCTTTTGCAGGCCCGTGTGGTACACTTTCCTAACCTGCGAGCTACGAGCAGCGAGTTGGGAGCGAACGGCACAGCTCGGTGCTCCTAGCTCGCAGCTCGTCCCTGGAGAGCAATGAGACTGATTCCCTGGAAAGAGCAACTGGCCGTTGACCTGGGCACCGCGCACGTGCACATCTGCGTGAAGGGCGGCGGCGTCGTGGTGCGCGAGCCGACGGTGATCGCATTCTCCGCCGACCGCCGCCGTCCCGTGGCCTACGGCAGCGAGGCCAAGCAGATGCTGGACCGCGAGGTCAGCGAGGTGCAGGTGGTGCGGCCGCTGCAAGGGGGCGTGGTGGCCGACTTCGATGCCACGGTCGCCCTGCTGCGCCACCTCATCCACCAGGCGCTGGGGCACCGGCCGCTGCTGGCTCCCACCGTGGTCACCGCGGCGCCCACGCGAGCCACGCAGGTCGAGCAGCGCGCGCTCACCACCTCCCTGCGCGCCGCCGGCGCCGGTCAGGTCCTGGCCGTCCCCAAGGTCCTCGCCGCAGCCGTGGGCGCGGGCATCGCCATGGACGACCCGCAGAGCCGCCTCATCCTCGACATCGGTGCGGGCGCCACCGATGTCGGCGTCGTCGCCATGGGTATGACCGCCGCGGGAGCCTCCATCCACTTCGGCGGCGACGACCTGGACGAGGCGATCATCCGCTTTCTCAAGCGCCGGCGCAGCATCCAGATAGGCACCGCGCGCGCCGAGGAGATCAAGACCCTCGCCGGCGCGGTCGCCCCGGAGCCGGCGGGCGATCCCGCTGCTGCCGGCCTGGAGGAGCTGACCCCGAACAACAACAGCGGCAGCAACCCCTCCCTCGACGCGATCCCGGAGCTGCTGGCCCAGGCGATGCGGCCCGCCGTCGCTGAGCTTCAGTGGGTCCTGGAGAGCATCCCGGAGAAGCAGCAAGAGGAGATCGCCAACTCCGACGGGGTCCTGACCGGTGGGTGCGCACTGCTGCGCGGGCTTGACCGGCTCGTGTCCCAGGAGCTGGCACTCACCATCAAGACAGCCACCGACCCGGGCTCCTGCACCATCCTGGGCCTGGAAGCGATAATGAACGACCTGAGAGCCCTCACCCTCAACGGCCGCCGCTTCGCACAGTGACAAAGGCTGGCAATGGGCAATCGGGAAACGGCAACCCAAGCGGGCCGTGCCCCGCCCGCGCCCGGTGCGCCCTCAGGTCACAGGTTCGACTACCACCGCCTCGCTTCGGTCCTCGCCCACCTCGAC
>CBFDBV010000445.1:0-4023 GCA_965603135.1 uncultured bacterium | reverse complement strand
ACGGGGGACAAGTGGCGAGAGTCGGGCGGCAGCCTCACCCCCGGCCCCTCTCCCTCGCAACGGCGGCTCGGGAGAGGGGGGAACGGCAGCGACAAGATCATACTGCCGCCCACCGCAATCTGGGCGCTGCTGGGCGTGGCCGTGCTGTCGGCCGCAGGAGCGACCAGCCTTAAGTCGGCAGCAGTGGAAATCGCGCAACTCGCCCTGTACTTCGTCGCAGTCTTCAGCATGTTCGCCAACATGCTCCGCAGCCAGCACCGGCTCGGCGTGGCAGTCAAAGCCCTGGGCTTCGCTACCACCATCGTCGTCGCCTGGGGAGTCTGGCATTACTTCACCCAGGATGACCCCGTGCGCGTGCAAGGGCCCTTCGAGAACCGGAACACCTACTCCAGCTTCCTGACCATGACGCTGCCGCTGTTCTTCGGGATGGCGCTGTGGATGGATAGCCCCAACCAGCGCGCGTGGTTCTTCGGGCTGGTGGCGGTCGGCGCGTTCACCATGCTCGCCGGTCCGCAGTTCTGGTGCCTGGCGGTGGTGCTGCTCATCGTGAGCATCGCGAGAAGCTGGGCGACCGCGGGCTACTTCCTGGTGGCCGCGATAGTGTTCCTGGGCGCTACCCTCACGCTCGCACCGAAGAGCTACCGCGCGCTCGTCACCGAGGTCGTAGACCCCTTCGAGGGAGAAGAGGTCTTCAAGATCGTCAGCATGCCCGGTGAGGCGCCGCCGCCGCTCGTGAAGAAGCGCTGGCTCGAGTGGCAGCCCGCACTTAATATGCTGGGAGAGAACTTCGTGCTGGGTGTCGGGGTTGGTAACTACCAGGAGAACATCGGCCAGCCGCTCTACTACGGCTTCCTGCCTAACGCCAAGAAAACCGAGGCCCATACGAATAACCTGTACCTGGTCATAGGCTCGACGATGGGGTTCGTGGGGCTGGCGTGCTTCGTCGCGTTCCTGGGCTACTTCGTCAACGCCGCCAGAGGGCTGTGGATGAAAGTCAGCGATAAGTGGGGCCAAGGGCTGGCAGCAGGGCTG
The DNA here is from genome assembly GCA_965603135.1 of uncultured bacterium. GTDB lineage: Bacteria > Armatimonadota > Zipacnadia > Zipacnadales > UBA5352 > CBFDBV01. The sequence goes on along the minus strand of CBFDBV010000445.1, from coordinate 2,991 downwards.
ATCGGGAGTGTGTACGCAATCATCGCGGTAAACCTTTTCTCGAGCCTGTTCGTCAGAGGAAATAGCTTGATATGGGCGCTGCTGCTGGGTATGATAGCGGCAGTGGCGAGTCGCGAGTGGCGAGTGGTGAGTAACGGTGCCTCACCCCCGGCCCCTCTCCCTCGCAACGACAGCTCGGGAGAGGGGAGTAACGGCGGCTAGGGAGAGGGGAGTTACGGCAGCGAGGAGCGGGGAGGCCGGTGCCGAGAGTCGGATTCAGGGAGGAATGAGTATGCGGCGTCTACCAAGAGCAATCACCTTCGCCATGGTCGCAGTAGCGTGCGTCATCGTCGCCAGCCTCGTGTGGGCAGGCACCACCAAGATCGTCGTCGAAGGCGAAGACTACTACAGCATCAAACCCTCGATGGCGAAAGCCGCCAGTGAGGTCGCCTCGGGGAAGGCCTATGTCCATATCCCGCTCCGGCGACCGCACGCGGCAACCGAAAGCGAGCCCAGCGACGATGGGAACGCGCGGTTCAAAGTCAAAATCCCCAGCGGCGGTAACTACCGACTGTGGGCGCGGGCGAACTGGTACGATGGGTGCGGGAACTCGTTCTTCGTGATCGTGGACGATAAGCCGTCCACCGTCATTGGGCAGGATGGGACCTACCAGCGGTGGCACTGGGTCAAAGGGGCGAGGTATCAACTCACCGAGGGAACGCACGTGTTCCGCTTCCAGAACCGCGAAGACGGGGCGAAGCTGGACCAGTTCCTGCTGACGACCAGCACGAGGTACGTGCCGGTGAGGGCGGAGAAGCGGACGCCGGAATATATCGTGACGGCGGAGTAAACGACAGGCAAAGGGGAAAGGGCAAGGGGCAAAGGGGAACGGCAACACGGCAGCGACGACAGCGACGACAGCAACGGCTAACGGCAACGACTAACGGCGGATCGGGAGATGAGAGACGGAGTGCGTGATCGGTTCTGCACGTGCGCGATAATGTGTGTACTGGCAACCACCGTTGCGGGTGCGCTGCTCTGCGCCGGCGTCGTGAGCGCCCAGGGCGAGCTTACCATGCTCGAGGACTCGGGCGAAGAAGCATACGCGATCGCCGGGAGCCTCAAGGTCGGAGATCCGGCGGCGCTGGATGTGCGTGTCGTTTTCGACTACCAGGACGACCAGAACTGCTACGAGCTGCACCTCACCAGCGCGTCAGTCACCCTGCAACGCATCGTGAGCGGGGAGAGCACCCACATCGGACGCTGTCAGCCGCCCAGTGACCTCGAGGCGGGACAGGAGCTGCCCCTCACCGTCCGGCATGAAGGCTGGCGTATCACCTTCATCCTGGGCAATGAAGTGCTTGTGCGAGCGTTCGATAGCGCGCTCTCTGAGGGTCAGGTTGGGTACGCAGCGGCCGGAGGCGAGATAACCGAGCTGATGATACAGCCGCTCGGAGATGTCTTCCTGACCGACGACTTCGTGCGGGAAGAAGACGCGCAAAGCGCCTGGGAGTCCGCAGCAGGCACCTGGAAAACGCAGTCGCTGCGCGTTGACGAGCAGAGCGAACGGATGGAAGCCGATAAGTCCACCAACGCCTTCAGTTTCTGGGGCAGGGGCAAAGACGGGGCGCTGGCAGTAACGGGATACTGGTTCTGGAACAACTACAGCGTGCGGTCAGGAGTGCGGCCGGCGGGGACCGATGCGATGGGCCTGGTGGCATACTACCAGGACCCGGAGAGCTACCTGTGCGTGCGCTGGACCTCGGCGCTGGCCGAAACAGAAGACGCGAACCAACTGCAAGTCATCCAGGTGGCCGACGGCGAGCAGACCATCCTGGCCCAGGTCCCCGGCGGGCACCTGCCGGAACACTGGTACAGTATGCAGCTCAACGTCTGCGACGAGCTGGTGCAGTGCTTCATAGACGCGGAACTGCGGCTGTCGGCGCGCCTGCAACCGTTCGGGCAGGGACAGCCGGGCCTGTACTGCCAGGGCAGCGCGGGCACCTTCTTCGACAGCGTGGCGATCCAATCGTGGGAGGCACTCTCGGAAACCTTCGATGCGCCCAACCCCGGCAAGTGGGCTGCAATCTCCGGGACCTGGCAGCATGACGCCAACGGCTACCTGCGGGCGGAGGGCAACGGCGAGCGAGTGTGTGTGACCGGCCAACCCGACTGGGGAGCCCACGTCTACGCCGCGGACCTGTTCTCAAGCGCCGGCGGTGGGGTCGGGCTGATCGCCTGTCAGTCTGAGGACGAGGGGGCGTACATCCTGCTCAGGATCGGGCCGAGCGGGCGGGGCACCAGCTACGCGGGGAAGGCGCAGCTCATCAAACACACCAGCGAAGGTCAGCAGGTGCTCGTCGAGGCGCCGGCCTCGATGAAGCCCAAGAGCTGGCACCGCGCTAAGCTCGTGGTGGATGACGGGCTCATAAAAGGATACCTGGACGGGAAGCGCATCCTGGATGCCTACGACCCGCAAGCGCACGGCGGACAGATCGGCCTCTACGCCGATGGCCAGGGAGCGGCGCTGTTCGATAACGTCTACTTCCTGCTGCTGCCCGCCAAGCGCACCACGCGGCTCGCCAAGGAGTTCACCGAGGGCGACGCGCACCCAGAAATGGCCGAATGGGCCAGCACACGCGCGCCGTGGATCAAGCCCGAAAGCGAGGGCGCGGGGGCGACCTGGTGGACGAAGGGCGACTACTACGGCGATAAGACCGTGACCTTCGCCATCCCATCGGTCGGGTCGGCGTCGGGAACGGTGCGGCTGTGGCTGGACGCCTCGCCCGGGAGCGATAAGACCGGCTTCTCGCTCATCATCGAGGCCACCAAGGGGTCGAAGACGCTGAAAGCGAAACTGCTCCAGGGCGAGGAAACGCTCGATGAGGCGGAGATCGAGACGGAGAGTAACCCGTGCCCGGTGAGCTTCGAGAGAAAAGGGAGCTTTGTGGTGGTGATGGCTGAGGGCAGGGTGGTATTCAAGAGAGGGCAGTAGTAACGGCAGTGGCGAGT
>CBFDBV010000444.1:0-4089 GCA_965603135.1 uncultured bacterium | reverse complement strand
ATGGCACAAACAGCTTCCCGAACTTCATGGTGTCGTGGAAGCCGCCGGTCTCGGTCGGCGAGAAGGCCGATAGCTCGCGCGTCTCGCCTCTCATCCGCTGGCGGCCGATGTTGAAATACCACGGGAAGGTCCGACTCGGCTGGCGGCCGGAGATGCCCACCTTCGGGTCCACGTCCTCGCCCTCGCCGACCACGGGAAGGTAGACCTCCAGCGTCCAGGAGTCCTCGCCAGCCTGCGCGGCGACCTCGGCCTCCGATGACCAGAGGGTGTCAATGCCTCGCTCCCGGTCGGCGTCCACCACCGCCCCGCCGGGGCTGATGGCGATCTGGTAGTAGGAGTGCGTCTGCGTCTCCAGCATGATCTCGATGGTGTCGCCGCTCCAGATGTTGGCATCGCCGTCCTCGCGCGAGCCGATACTCAGGTTGGTCATGTCATCGTCCTGGCACTCGACCCCGAACACGATCCCCTCGCCGGTCCAGGCGACCTTGAAGGTGGTACGCTGGCCCGGCGCGCGGCCGGTCTCGAGGTCCCGCAGCGGGTAGGCGTACAGGCCCTCGTAGAGCTTGTCGTGCAGGCGCCCGTCAAGCTCGAGGTCGCCGAGCTTGCGGCGCTGGGCGCGGGCCTCCTTGGCGTCCTCGCGGCCCCGGGCCAGGCGCTCGCGGAGCTGCTTCAGGCGGTCCATGTAGTCGGTGAGCAGGGCCACGCGCTGGCCGTAGATACCCTCGCCGGCTGCCTGCTCTGCGGCGGCGAGCAGTTCGAAGAGTCTGTCAATGACGGCCACATCCTTGGTGGCGTTCATCCAGTTCGCCTCGGCGTAAGTCACGAAGGCCTTCATGTCCTCGCGGGCCGGGCCGTAGAACTTGTCGTAGTACTCCTCCAGTAACGCGTCCACGTCCTGGTCCGCATCCCAGTACAGCCGCGCGGTGACGTAGCAGTTCAGGTGGTTGGCGGCCAGCGCCGACCAGGTGTGACCATCCGGCCCCCAGCAGCGATACACCTCGATGTGCTCGCCGCGGGACACCCCTCTCAGGGAGCGCAGGTCCTCGGCGATGATGTGCGGGAAGTAGACCGGGACGGCCTCCCACTCCCGTCCCGGTCGGCTGTGCAGGTAGTAGTCCCAGATGTAAAGCTCCTTGGACGGCAGCTTGTCCATCCAGGCGTTCACCAGGTCGGTGAACTGCTGGCGCGTCTCGGGGTCGTAGAAGTTGCTGCGCCAGCGGCAGAGGATGATGGCGATGTTGGGGCTGAGCTGCTCGATCTTCTCGGGCGGCATCTGGTAGCTGGTGTAGGCGATGCAGCTTATCTTGCGCTCGGGGTGTGTCTTGTAGACCTCCCGGGCCACGCGGTCCACGTAGCTCCACACGTAGTCGGAGAGCTGCCCGCTCCAGCCGCGCTCGGGCGTGCCCTTCCCCTCGCACAGCTCGCACTGGCACAGGTTGACGTAGCCATCCGCGGGCGCGACGCTGACCATCGGCTCATCGTAGATGTCATACAGCGCGCGGACGAGCTTGACGTTCTGCTCGAACAGGCCCTCTGAGGACAGGCAGGGCGCGCCGGTGCGGTGATGGTCCAGCGCCCGCTTGCCGCCCCACAGCGCGAAGTACTCCGGGTGCGCCTGCCTTACCTCGTCGCGCGAGTGGACCATCGCCGTGCCATGCCCGATGGAATAGCCCATCACCGTGGCGTAGTCGTACAGCCCCAGCCGGCACTGCCAGATGATGTCCGCCACCGTGCTGGGGTTGCCCTCCGTCGCGTCCGAGAACCTGTTGTAGTAGAAGTTGAGATGCCGGACCGGAAAGTCGGGATGGACCGTGCGGTCGATCTGGGGCAGCTCGATGTCGGCCAGCTCCGGCAGGACCTCGCCGATCTCCCCTGGGAAGTACCAGCGCGCCCCCAGCCCCCGCAGGAACTCGTTGACGGCATTGAGAGAGCCGCGCTCGTCCTGGGACCACATGTCGTAGTAGGGGCTATAGCGCCGGAACAGGGAGAGAGAGGGGTTGCCCCAGCGTTCCCCCGTCAACTCGTCCCACTCCGCCAGCACCCGGGGCCGGTCGCCGTGACTCCGCGCCCATGGCTCGATCGGCGTGAACTCCGTGTCGCTGCCGATGAGCACCAGCCAGTCCTCGCCCGAGACCATGCGGAAGGCGCCGTAGGGGAGGCCCTCATCCGTGACCCCCAGCCGGTCGGTGTGGCTGCTCCTGCCCACGTAGACGTGGGCTGGCAACTCCTCGCTGGGTTCGGTGGTGATGGGCAACCTGGCACCACTGATCTTGAGCAGGTACTCCTGCAGCTCTTCGGCAGCCAGCTCCGTCGTGCGCGAGGGGGTCTCTGAGACTACGATCTCTGCCTGGGGTTGGCCGTTGCGGACGATGAAGGCTGCCGCGTGGACGCCGTGGCAGCAGATGCATCCCAGCGCCGCCGCGAGGAGGGCTCTGCCGGCGGATTGCCGCGCTTCTCGAATGTGCCTCATCGCAGGTCTCCTGTCAGGGTGTGCTGTGTGCGAGTCCGACCGTGGCTGTCCGCCTGTGCGCTTCGGGCGTCCCCAGGGCGGCACTGCTTCTTCCCCCCTCCCAGGTCCAGGCGCAACGAGGGTTTCCATCCGGTGAGGGCAATGGCCTCCCGGGGTCGTTTGGCCTTGGTCGTTGCCGATGGGTGGCCTGAGCCGTCCCCGAGGGGATGGCGCGGTTGTCTGCTCCCTGAAGGGCTACTGAGACACACGCACCAACATTCCCAGCCGCCAAGGGATCTGCCCGTATGGCTTGCCGGCCCGCTCTGCATTCGTCACGCCCTGGAAGAGGAACTGCAGGTCCGCTGGATCCGCGCCAGTTCCCTACTCGTGTGCTCGGGCATCTCGCCCCGGACCATCAGCATCCCGAGATAGTCGTCGGTCTCCATGCGCCCGAGGGCTAGCGTGCCGCGGCGCCACTCCCCCGCATCGGTCGCCGCGAAGCGCGTGATGTCCGGACCTGACAGCCGCATCAGCCGGTAGCTCCCGCCCAAGCCGAGCAGCTCGCTGTCCAGGCTCAGGACCGGCTCGCACCCCTCCCCTAGATTGGCCGCGGTCACGAGCACCAGATCGAGCCCCTGGACCCACTCGGGGTTGATGCCATTGATGCCCGCCTTATCCGTCGGGCTCACGTACACCGCGCACTTGATGCCGCGCTCGTGGCACGATGCTATCCAGCGCCGCATGTCCTGTTCATCGAAGATGTTGTAGGCCGGCCACGCGTACCAGTACAGGTGCAGCACGCACACGCTTACGCCACACTCGGCCATGGCCTCAATGGCCGAGGCCGACGGGTAGCTCATCAGGTTGGCGTTGCCTTCCTGCCAGTGCGCGATGCGCTGGCCGATGGCATTGTCGTTCTGACGCAGGTGTCCAAAGGCCAGGCCGAAGCGATTGGTGTAAGAGAAGCCGGCGCCCGCTTTCACGGGCCCGCCCAGGTGCCATGAGAAGCGGTTGCTGCCGCTGTCGTCCTTGGTCACCTCGCAGCGGATGCCTGCATCGCCTTCGCCCGACAGCGGCTTGCGCTCCTCCAGGCACATCTCAACCTGGTTCGTGGAGGGCCGGTCGCGCCCGATCGCCGCCCCAAGCGCCCGCGGGTAGCGAGCATCGTCCAGCGTCGCCTCCCCCGATAGAAGCTCGGCTTCGCGTGCTGAGTCCAGCCCACGCCGATGCAACCGCATGGCCCTCTCCGCATCGCCGCAATGGAGAGCGGCTATCGCCGCTGACCGCCAGACGCGGACGACGGCCTCTGCGTCCCTCGCTCGGCGTGCCCACTGGAAACCCCGCCGCGTGTAGTGTACGAAGCCACTGCAGTCATCCCTATCCAAGCAAGCAAGCGCCAGATTGTGGGCGACGAGCGCTCGGTCGGAGAACCCATCCTCGGGGAGGCGCGCCAGGACGCCCCGCCCGACCTCTATGGCTGCGTCCGTATTGCCCCGCCGTCGCTCAACCTCGCCAATGGCGACTTGCACATGTAGCTGGACCTCGGCATCGCGTGCTTCGTCGGCCAAGCTCAGGGCTTCCGCGTAGCAGCGCATTCCGCGCCGCTGAAAGCGGCCGGTATCTGAATGACCGCCGCGGCT
>CBFDBV010000443.1:0-4100 GCA_965603135.1 uncultured bacterium | reverse complement strand
AGTTCCTCGGTCAGCGTGACTTCGGTCCTCTCCCCGTTCTTCTCCAGGATGAGCGTCCCCGTGATGTCCTGGAGGGGAATGCCGGCCCCGCGATCAACGTAGGCCATCGGCACCCGCTCCACGGAATCGCGCACCAGGCAGCTCGCGAACTCCACCCCGCCGACGGGGTGATCGGCGTCCCGACCGCTGCCGAACACGATCACAGCCGGCTGCGGCGTGCCATCCTCGGCAGCGAGGATCGAGCAGTCCGTCAATGTGACCTGGCAGCGCTCGGAGGGCTTGGCTACCGAGAAGCAGGCGCTCGCGCCTGACTGGAGGACGCACCCTACCAGGTCCACGGTGCCGTCCACCGCGCCCTCGAGTGTATCGCCCGTCTTCACGCCGAAGGCAGCGCCGGCGTTGCCGATGGCCTTGCAGTTCTCGAAGCGCAGCGAGACGGGCTCGGAGCTGGCATTCAGGGGGCTGATCGCGAGGATGTAGCCGTAGCCGCCGTTGCCCTCCGACAGGCAGTCGCGCATCACGCAGTTGACCAGCCGCTCCTCGGGATGGTTGGGCTCGAAGTCAATGCCGGCCCGCGGGGGCGTGCCGCCGGTCTCGCGCATGATTGTGTTCTCGATGAGCAGGTTCTCAGCGGTGATGACGCTGATGCCCTGGCGGTAGTTGCGGTCGCAGGTCACGTCCTTGATGACAATGTCCGTGTTGGTGGCTCGGCCGGCGCCGGCGCCCAGGTAGATGCCGTCCCCGCCGCTCTCGGTCAGGGTCAGCCCCAACACCTTCACGTTGGTGCAACCGCGAATGGCCAGGCACATGCGCCACTCGGCCCTCTCGTACAGCTCGGGGTTGTCGTAGTCCTCGCGCCACATGCGCCAGGTGGCGCCGTAGCCGCTCAGCGTGATGTTCTCCTTGTTGCTGGCGGAGAAGAGGCTGGCGTTTCTGGACTTGAACTCGCCCCGCTTCGCGACGACCTCCACGCCCTCCTCGAAGAGGATCTCCTGGTCGCTGACGAGCGTGATGGGCGTCACGATCCAGGGTTGGCCGACATCGTCCACGGTGAGCTTGGGCACACCGGAGTTGATGGCGGCTTGCAGGGACTGCGTCGCGTCCTCGGGGTCGAAGCCCCACCAGGAGGCCTTGGCCTCCTTGATCTTGCCGGCCCCCACGTCAGCGATGGCCTGCTGGTTCGGCTCGATCTGCGCCCGGACCGGCACGGCGCTGACCATCATTGCGGAAACAATGAACGCAAGGGATTGTTTGCACATGATGGACTTCCTACTCCCGGGCTGTTTCGCTGGTTGGCGCAGCCACTACCTCGTGTATGCCTTCGGAGATAACGCCCGACCTCTTCCCTGGCGAGGCCTTCAGCACCTCCGAAGTTGCCCAAAACGCCGGGGTCCGCAGATCCATCCGTAGCCATCAGCCGAGGGCTTCCGCCGTCGCCAAGGCTATGGCGGACAAGTCGCCCTCGGCTGGTTGGGGGTCGGATCGCTCGTGGCGGGTGCGCTTTGGGTCCTGAGCAGGGGAAAAAGGTGGAAGCGTCGAATTCTGACATAGAGCCGTCAGCGCAGCTCTGGGAGCTTGGCCCCCCTGGGTCAATGCAATGGAGATGATGACCGTGACCTTGACCGCCTGGTCGGTGGCATTCGTGACCGCTGCATTGTGCCAGCAGGGGCCGGGCCACCTGGCCTTCGTGTCCTCGCGCGACGGCAATCCTGAGATATGCGTGGTGCAGGGCGACGGAACCGGCCTCAGACGCCTCACGCGCAATCCCGCAGAGGACACGAACCCCATCTGGTCCCCGGATGGCAGCACAATCGCCTTCGTCACTGACCGTGACGGGAATCAAGAGATATACCTGATGAGTGCGGTCGGGGCCGGCGAGAGAAACGTGACCAACAGCCAGGCCTTCGAGAGCAACCCGTGCTGGTCACCCGATGGGCATCATCTTCTGTTCGTCACCGACCGAGATGGCAACTCGGAGGTGTACGTCTGCCGCAGCGATGGCAGCGACGCGCGCAATGTCAGCAACCACCCCGCCTGGGACGGCTCGCCGGTCTGGTTGCCCACAGGGGCTTCGATCGCCTACGTGACCGATCGGGAGCAGAATCAGGAGATCATAGTCGGCTCCCTGGACGGCTCGGGCGCGCGCAATGTCACCGCTCACGAGGCCTGGGATGCTGACCCGCGCTTCTCGCCTGACGGGAAGTTCCTGGCGTTCAGGACCCACCGAGACGGCAACATCGGGGTCTACCTCTGCGAACTCGCCAGCCTGGGGCTGACGAATGTCGCCCAGAACGAGGTCTGGAATGAGGAGCCCGACTGGTCCCCGGACGGCGGCAAGTTGGCGTACGGCTCCTCACCGGCCGGCAACCGGGAGATCATCGTTGCAGACCTCGCGTCCGGCGCCAGGGCTAACATAAGCAATCACGCCGCGAACGAGTGGGCCCCCAGGTGGTCGCCAGAGGGGGGGAAGATCGCGTTCCTGTCAGACCGGGACGGCGGGATAAGGCTCTACGTGATGAACGCGGATGGGAGCGAGGTCAAAGAGGTCGGCGGCGGGGAGGTCCTGGACAACAGCCACGCTTGGCGCCCAACGGCGGGCAATGGGCAATAGGCAATGGGCAATAGGAACGACGAACGGCAACGACGGCCCCCAGCGGCCAAGAGGCGGTGCTGTGGCCCCCATTGCCTATTGCCCATTGCCTATTGCCTGCCGTTCCTCGCCCCTCTTCCAGTGCGCGACCGCGTAGATGAAGATGTTGGTGCCCATCTTGAAGGCCGGCTCCCGGCTCTCCGGCCTCACCCACTCGCCAGTGCCCTCCCAGCAGTCGCCGTAGTCGTTGCGTGAGTAGACCACGGCGAGCCGAGGGCCGACGTGAATCCCCTGGAGCGGATAGCGCTCGCCCATGTCGCCGGCTGGCACCCGGTCGAGGACGTAGTGGCAACGGTACAGGTCGTGATCGGCGGGCAGGTCCTCAGGCACGCTGCCGAAGGTCTTCTTCATCTCTCGCCGGAAGCACTCGCCGAACGGCCCGTGGGAGTCTTCGCCGAAGATGGTGCCGCCCTGGGCCACGTAATGCCTGAGGGTCTCGCGCTCCTCGGCGGTGAGACTGAAGGCCCTGTGGCCGCGCAGGTGCACGATGGGAGTGTGCCGGATATTGTCCAGGGTGAGCGGCACAAAACGCTCCAGGGCCGTAACATGGACGTCGGTGCGCTGGCGCACCTCGGCCAGGAGGTTGCGCATGCCCTCGGCATCAGCCTGGTAGTCGCCGGTAGTAACGCCCATGGGTATGTCGAAGCTGCCGCTGACGCCGACGTAAAGGCCCCCGAGAGCCGTCTTGGCGGCCTCGCCGCCCAGGGCTGCGCCAACGGTCCCGACACCCGGGCCCAGCCCGGGTATGCCGGGCACCACCAACGCCGTCTCTTCCTCAGGCAGCCGTGGCAGGCCGATCCCACCGGGCCCGCCTCCGCCGCCTCCCAGGCCGAAGCCCACGGGGCCTCCCGCGCCGGTCCCAGTTCCGCCGCCTGCGCCGAGACCCGTGCCAGCGCCCATCCCGCCGCCTGGCCCGACGCCCCCGGCCCCAGGGAGAGGCCCCCAGGCCACGGCCATGCGCGGAACACCCTTGCCAAGCCCCGGGCCGCCGCCCCAGCCCGTCCCGGGGCCCTCGCCGGCGCCGCCTCCCAGCCCTGCGCCGAGAGCCGGCAGCACCAACTCCCTGAGAGCGCCGGCCAGGAGGCCGGGGACGTTCGGTCCGTGCCAGCCGGCCCCCAGGCCCACCGGCCCCTCAGCACCCACGCCGCGACCAACGCCACTGCCAATGCCGCCGCCTTCGCCAGTGCCCACGCCGCCCTCGCCGCCCTGGCCGCCACCAGGGCCCTCCCCGCCGATTCCGACGGGGCCGCGACCTATCTTCCATAGGCCCTCCGTCTTTGCTTTTCCAGGCAGCCCCGGCAGGCCCGTGCCCGTGAAGCCCGGCCCGCCTGGACCAGTGCCTCCGAATCCGCCACCGCCACCCAGCGCGAACTGCTCGCCATACATCCCCGGTCCACCCGTGCCGCCCGGCACGCCCCAGGGGACGCCGTACGGGCCGCGCCCTGTGCCC
>CBFDBV010000442.1:0-4102 GCA_965603135.1 uncultured bacterium | reverse complement strand
CAGCGTCCGCCTCCTACGGGCGGAGGAGATTCCGCCCGTGCCGGGCGTGACGCACCGCCCCTCCCTGGAGATGTTCGCGGCCTTTGTGAAGTTGGACTGCGGCGCGGAGACGTATCTGCTGGGCATCCAGCCGGACATGGAGCACCTCGGCGTGGGCGACGAGATGAGCCCCCAGGTCACCGCCGCCCTCGACGCGCTTGAGCCTCTGCTTCTCGACATCCTCGGCGAGGCAACCTGACCCGTGCTCATTCCGCCGCCGCCTGCGCCATCGTCCAGTCCAGCCCCCTCCGCACCAGCCCCACGCGCTCGCGATAGGGCGCATCGGCGGCGGCCGCCTCAGCCTCCTCGAGGTACCCGACCAGCTCCTGCACAATGTCCTCCGTGAACAGCGTATCCCACGGACTGAAGGCCAACATTCCCTCTGCCGATAGCTGCTGGACGGAGGCGACCTCTTTGGCTCCGTAGAGGTTCCGCCCGCCGTGGTCGCCGTTCACCCAGACCTCCTCCGCACGCGAGTACAGCTCCTTCATCGGCTCCGCCGCCGGACCGAAGAACTGCTGGTAGAACTCATCGAGCATGGCCTCCCGGTTCAGGTCCGGGTTCCAGAGGAACTTCGCGGTCACATAGTGGTCAAGGCCGAGCCACCAGAGGCGGTCTTCGAAGTGCTCTTTGAGCCGTCCGTCACAGAAGACCAGTTCGCCCGCGAGGGGGATGCCTGACGCCCCGGAAAGCTGTTTGAGGCGTCGGATGTCCTCGGCGATGAAGGCGGTCGTCACCGCCGGGACGCCGCCCCACTTGGCCCCTCCCCAGCAGTCGAAGTTATAGTACTCCCAGAATGAGACCTCTCGGGGCTCCAGCGCCAGCCAGCCCTCGATGACCTCGTACACGCGCTGCCTGGCCTCCTGGTCGTAGAGAAGCTGCCGGTGCTTGAAGATGCACACCCCTACGTTGGCGGGCAGCGCCTCGACCTCCACCGGCGGCACGGTATAGTCGTTGTAGGCCCCGATGATGATGCCCCGATCGGGCAGGTCGTCCTGGATGGCCTCGGCCACCTCGACGGCCGCCTGTGCGACAAGGTCGGACTGCAGGCCGTACCAGCCCTGCTCGGGATGAAGCCGGGGCTCGCAGAGCGGGCATCGGCACGGTCCCGGCGCCCCGTCGTTCTGCATCACCGTGAAGTACGGGTAGAGATCGGCGTCATGCCCGGCGAGCCACGCCTTCGCGTCCTCGATCATCTGCTCCCGAGCGCCCGGGTCCGAGAAGCAGATGTGAGAGATGCGCTTCTCGCCGTGCAGGGCGAAGTACTCCGGGTGCGTCTCCTGGTACTTCTTTGACCAGCCGCCGAAGGAGTGGCACGAGGCCTGCGGGTAGCTCGTTGCGCCGCAGCCGAGCTTCCGCATCCACAGATTGGTCTCCGGGGTGTTGAGCGGCGGCTGTACCAGGCGAAGCGCGAAGTAAGGCGCGTCGGCAATGTTCAGGTTCTCGACCGCGATGGTGGCCTGCTGGGGGATCACCTCGCCCACCTCGCCCGGGTAGTAGAACCTCACGCCCAACTCCTCCAGGAAGCGGTAGACGCCGTACAGGGTCCCGGCGCTGCCCAGCGACCGCCACGCCTGGGGATTCACGCGCGGGTCATCCTTGCCCAGGATGATCAGCGCCTCAGGCCGGGAGAGGATGGTGAAGCCGTCCGGCTCGAGTGCCTCCGCCGACAGCCCCAGCGCCTCTGTGAACTTGCTCTCCCCGACGAGGATGGTGGCCTGCTGGTCGTGCACTGCCGCCAGCTCCTCGGCGGCCTCGGCACCGACCTCCACGATGGGCAGCCGCGCGCCGGAGATCTTCTCCAGGTAGCCGGCCAGCTCTTGCGCGGCGAACTTCGTGACCGCCGGCGCCTCCTTGTCAACGACAATCGCCGCCTTCCCGACCCCGTCCGCCACCAGGGTCACGGCACGAGCCGAACCGCCGCCAACCGCCAGGCTCAGGATCATGAGAGACAGGATCACTCCTCTTCGCTTGTCGTTTGTGCTACGCATTCCAGACATCCTCCTTGTCGCACTTCCGACCCTCGGCTTGGTGTGCTAGGTTCCTGCGGCGAGCGGTGATTCCTGCCCTGTGCAGGAACGGCCCGCGCCGCGGCGAAGTGAGGCCAAGACCGCGCCGTGACCGACACGGCTTCTCATCTGTGCCGGGAGGGGACACACCTCATCATGGGCTCCAGGAGAACGCGGCCTGGCGTCAGGCTCATCGTTGCGTCGGTGGTAACGCTTGCCGCGCTGCTCGTCGTGACCGCGCACGCCCAGCCCGACGCTGCTCAGTGGGTGAACGTCAAAGACCACGGCGCTTCGGGCTCGGAGTACGAGACCATCGCCAGCACCACCGAGGGCTCGACGGAGATCGCAGTCGAGGACGTGGGCGACTTCCAGGTCGGCCAGGGGGTCATGGTCTCGCGCTGCAACATCCAGATCGAGGGCCGGCTGTACGGGCCCGCGAGTCCGTACGGCTCAAGGCGCGACCTGGAGGGCGCGGTCGAGATGCGCGGCTACGACGGCGCCGCGGGAAGCTGGCTGGTCTACATCCTGGAGGTGGACGGGGCCGACCCGGTCACCTTCCGCTGGAGCGATGACCTGGCTCGCTCGTGGGCGGGGCGAAATGTGCCGGTGACCTTCGACTGGCAGGAGCTGAGCAACGGGCTCGAGTTCAAGTTCGCGCAGCAGGAGTGGGAGCCCGGCCACATGGTAGTCTTCATCCTCCGCGACCAGCTTGTTAGCGTCATCGAGGAGATCGAGGGCAACACCCTCACCCTCCGGGACGCCGCCAACCGCAGCGCCCAGGACGCCACGGTGCGGCACAACGACACCGCGGCCCTGCAGGCCGCCATTGATACGGCCATCGGGGAGAAGCGCAACCTCTACCTCCCGGTTGGTCACTATCGCCTCAGCGGCCGACTGTACGTGCGCAACGCCAGCATCATCATCGAGGGCCACGACGGCGTCAACACTGTGATGGACATCACCAACGGCACCGGGGCATGTTTTTCGCTCTACGGTGGCGAGGAGGTGACCGTCCGCAACTTCAAGATGATCGGGCACACTCCGCTGGCAGAGGCGGCCGGCTCATTCCGCACCTCCAGCAACCAGTCGTTCTGGGCTTGCGCACTCAAGGGTTGCAGCGCCATCACGATGCGCGGCACCGAGCGGGTGCTCATCGAGAACGTGCACGCCTCCCGCATGGCCAGCGAGGCCTTCTACGCACAGGCCGCCTGCCGAAGCGGCGACGGCGAGCCCGAGCAGTACCAGAAGTCCCTCATCTACCACCGCTGCTCGGTGACCGACTGCGCCGCGAACGCCTTCAACAACAACGACACCGGCGAGAACACCAGCGTGCTCTACTGCCGGGTGGATGGCGCGGGCTGGCACGCGGCCGAGATGCCCGCCAAGTTCTTCCGCTTCATCGGCAACTACGTGCGCAACGCCGGCCCGGTCACCGTGGGCGACATGAACCACCGACCCGACCACCTGCACCGGCTCGGCTGCGGGCAGGCCATCGTCGCCGACAACGTCTTCGAGGGCATCGGCAAGTGCGGCGGGGTCAACATCAACCACGGCTCGGGGCAGGTCGTGGTCTCGGGCAACCTCTTCATCAACTTCAACGGGCCGGCCATCAGAGCCTCCAGCTACACCACCGAGCGATCGTTCCCCTCCAGGAACATCACCATCTCCGGCAACATCATTGACCTGACCTACGACGGCGAGCGCGCCCGGTCGCGCACAGGCATCACGGTCAGCGCCTCCAACGTCATCGTCAGCAACAACCAGATATTCGTGCGCGGGCAGTGCGATCCACGGGCCAACGGCATCGCCATCGTGGAGCCGGCGCTCAACGTGGACGTGCACGACAACCTGGTGCGCAACTGCTCCATTGGCATCAGCAGCGGCCGCGTGAAGGGAACCGTGACCGACGTCGCCGACGAGCGCACCTTCAAGGCAAGCCGCATCCCGCTCGAGTGGAAGACCTCGCACCTCTACCGGGGCTGGAACGTGGCGTGGCTGGCCGAGAACAAGGTGAGCGCGCTGTCGGTCATGGACGCCTTCGATGCCGAGACCAC
>CBFDBV010000441.1:0-4119 GCA_965603135.1 uncultured bacterium | reverse complement strand
CGCGCGCGCGAAGAGCGAATGGAGCACATACGAAAGCGAAAGCGCGCGGGCGATGTTGGGCCTTGTGGACAAGACCAACCTCTACACGATCCACAAGCCCATGACAGCCATGAGCCTGGCGTATGCGAAGACCCATGCTCCCGGCAGGCTGCTGCGCTCGCTGGCCAGGACGCTGCGAAACGTGGGGGATGAGTTGCGCGAGGGCGGGGACCACGAGCAGGCGATCGCGTGCTATGAGGCGGTCGCGCACGCGGGGCACCTGATGCGCGTGAACGCCCATAATATGGTGGACGGGCTGACGACCGTGGCGCTCTCCGCGATCGCGGTCAGCTCGGATGCGTGGGCGCCCACGGATGAAGAGGAGCGGCTGAAGGCCGACAAAGACCTGCGCAAGTCTGAGCTGCGGGCGCCTGGGTTCGCCGCCTACCTGCGGGAGCACGGTCGGGAGGACCTCGCGGCGTTCGTGCTGAGTAACCTGGAGGCCGCCATGCGCTGGCGCGAGGACTCGCACGCGGTGGTCAAGCGGCTGGTGCCGGAGCTGGTGTGGGACATATCCGGTGGCGGTGTGCTCAATTTCGCGGCGGTGTGCGCGGCTGGCGGGGCGCTGCTGGGTGTGGCGGTGCTGGTCGGTCTGCTGTCGCTGCTGGTGCGCTACTGGCGGGAGCCGGAGGCGCGGCAGCCCTGGAGCTACGGGCAATGGCTAGCGCTGCTTGCGCTCCTGGTGCTGCCGGGCCAGGTGGCCGCGGGGGGTTTCACGCGCGCCCTATGGCTGCGGCAGGAGATAACGTCGCCGGTGTGGGCCGGTGTGCTGATGGCAGGCGTGGGCCTGGGGGTGGTCGCATGGCTGGTCGCTGTGCTGGTGATGACGCTGCGCCGCCGGCGGGCGCTGGCCGAAGCCCAGCGGCTCGGCAAGGCCCGGAGCCTTCTGCGAGGGCTGCGCGCCCTCGTGTGCCCGACGCTGGCGGCGCTGATCCTGGCTTCGGTGCTGGGGGCCTGGCTGGTCGAGGGCAGGATGAACTCCGCGGCGGACCGACATCGGCAGATCGCGCTGCAAGGGGAGGCACAGTACTGGGGCATCGGCAGCGGCGGGGCTCAAGCGCGCGTCGCGCAGTCCAGGCCCAAGCTCCGGCTCTTCTCTGTCGTGGAGGCGGCGACGAAGGAGCAGCCGAGCCACGTTCTGACGCGGACTTGCGACAGTGCCGGGAAGCTGCTGTACCGAACCGAGATATGGCTCGCGCCCAACGGTGATCGGTACGCGCAGGAGGAGTATCCCATTCCAGGGATGCGAGTGAACAGATGGTCCCGGAGAGGCTGCAACATCGCCTGGCAGAATGAGGTAGGAACCAGCGAATACCTCTTGTCATGGTCAAGGACTTACGAGGACGAAGCGCGACAGCAGGTGGCGGCGCTGGATCTTCCCACCGTGCCAACCCGCGATGACTTGTGGTTGATGCTTGGTTTCGTGGTGGGACAGGGTGGACATAAGGTCGTCGAGCAGAGCGACAAGATGGCACAGTTCAAGGGACAGAAGGTAAGGATAGTAGAGATCAAGACCAAGCCGTCCTCGGCCACGCTCGCAGCACATCCGTGCCCTCAGCTAGTGAGAAGCTGGCTCTTCCGATACTATCTGACCGCCGACTCAGCCCGCGTGGTGCGGGTACTTGCTACGATTTGCGATGAGAAAGGAGATGCCTGGCAGACCCACGAGGTCTGGCCTATAGACTACGACGCTCAGCCGCCGGCGGAACTCTTCGAGGTGGACTTCCCCAAGGGTGCCGCGGTTCTGTTCGAGGGCAAGGAAATAGACCCCGTCTGGGAGCAGATGGATGAGGCCGAAAGGGAGAAGATCGTCGAGACCGTCAACGCGGTGGCCGAGGCCTGGCGCAACGGCGATTTCGAGGAGTTCGAGAAGCACTATGACTTCGCGGCGGGGCTGGAATATGGCGTGAAGGGCAAGTGGACGGCCGAAGCTCGGCGCGAGCGCTGGAAGTGGCGCGTCGAGAGACAACCCGAGCGCTGGGCGGACCAGGAACTGACCGTGGACTATGGGTTCGGAACAGGCGAGCCGCCGGCGATGGCCCTGAGCAACTGGGGCATCTACCGGGAGAAGCCGCAGTCGGGCGATGGCTGGATTCTTTACCGCCAGGAGCCGAGCACGGAGCCGGGGATCATCGTGCTGGCGCGGGTGAAGGTGACTGACCACGAGGGCGAGACCCGAGAGCTTGGCACGCAGCTCTTCCTGAAGAAGATCGGCGGGGAGTACAAGGTGATCCTGTGGCGGCCGCCGTTTTCGTGAGGGTGTGACGCACTACGGCGTTGCCCTCCCCGCTCAAACCACGCCTCCATCTCGCCCCGCTCACCATCCGCCGCCACCACGCCCCTGAACGGCGGCCATTCCCTGCGGGAATGGGGTTGGTGCTGCGCGTGTGCCAGATGCCTCATCTCGCCATCGGCAGCGCAGCCTGGGGCTTTGCGCTCGGACGCAGCCCGGCGGCGCCGCGGCTACGGCTGCGGGTCGGCCTCAGGGGATGGGAACTGCTCGTAGCGGATGTCGAGGCCGAGGATGCCGTCGGGGGTCAGGCGGAAGCCGCGATACGGCTGGTCCGCCGCCGGAGCCACGCCCATCGAAATGTACATCGCCCGATCCGCCACGAAGATCAGCGCCGAGTGCAAGTTCATCGAGCGGATCGGCACCCCCGGAGCCGCGGCGAAGTTCATCGTCCGATCAATCCGCCCGTAGTTCTCGCGAATGAGCCGAAGCAGCGTGCCCGCGCGGGAGTACGACGAAGGCTCGTAAGTCCACGTGTCCGGGCGGGCCGGCTCGGCGTCCCAATGCGCGCCCTGGTCGGCCTCGCCGTTGTCGTTCGCGTGTGTCGTTTCCTGCCTGCCCGGTTCGCCTGTGCCGTTTCCCGCCTCCGCCGTTCGCCGTTCCCCATCCCCTATTCCCCATTCCCCATTCCCCGTCGTCTTGCCCAGGGCCAGGAAGCTGTTGTCGGCCACCACGTAACCCTCGGTGGCCTTGCGCACGACCACCTGCTCGTGATCGTACTCGACGATTGCCGCGTCCGGTGGGTCGCCGCCGGCAATGAGCAAGTTCGTGCCGCACGCGCGCGGGGTCGTCTCGACAATGCGGATGCCCTCGTCAACAGTCGCGGCGAACTGCGCCACCTTGCGCACCATGAAGCAGGTCGAGAGGCCCTCCAGGGAGTCCTCGCCGCCGTAGGCCGAGTTGTTGGAGCAGACGATGCCGCACTCGTTGAGCGCGGTCCAGCCGTTGATGATGCCGGCCCAGGAGCAGGTGAAGAAGTCGTAGCCGTTGGCGGGCTTGCAGTGCAGGAGGATGGCCGCGTACTCGCCGGCGCCGTAGTCCCAGTAGTCCATGTTCCGCCCGCAGATGCACTCGCCGGTGGCGGTGGCGGGGCCGAACACCGCGAAGCCGGTGCACATCCGGCCGCGACTCACATCGCCGAAGAGCTGGAGCGCGACGAGGTGGCGATAGTCAACCCGCGCCGCCTCGGCCAGGGAGCCAAGCTCCTCCCGGATGGCGTTGGGGAGGAAGCGCTCCATCACCATCGCGCCGTCGAGGAGGCCCTCGAGGTCGTAGCTGCCCGCGCCGCTGACCACGACATCCTCCACGACCCGGCGCACGGTCGCCCCCAGCAGCTCGCCGTGCTGACGGCCCATGTCGTGGGGCGAGCCCTCGACGGTCAGGACCGTGTAGCCGTTGATCTCGCGCAGGCAGCCGGCAGAGGGGAGCATCCGCCCTGCCTGGGCCGTCAGCTCCTGGCCCCAGGCGAGAGAGACTGAGAGCAGCACCAGCATTCCGGCCCAGCGTTTCACTCTCACAGGCGACCCCTTTCACGGCCTGCCGGGAAATCCGGGACATTCACCGATTCCCCGATGCTGCAATACATTCGCTGCCCGCCGCGCCCTTTCCTGCGCGCCCTTTGCCGTACTCGCTGTTGCTGTCGTCGCTCCCGTTGGGCGTTAGAAGTGGTTTCAAAACCCCCGCGGACGGCACTGGCGGGCTGGAAGCCCGCCCTACGGGTAGTTTTCAAACGGGCGTTAGTGGGAGGTCGGCTGTCCGAGGTCGGGTGTCGGAACTTCCCTGAGGCGATA
>CBFDBV010000440.1:0-4152 GCA_965603135.1 uncultured bacterium | reverse complement strand
CGGCCTTGCGGTGGTCGGGCAGGCGCAGGGCCTGCTCCCACGCCCGGGCCAGCCGATCCCGTGCCTTGCTCTCAGCCATCGCGTCGCCTCCTTTGGGACGGTCCTCACACAGCGCCGACCCACTCCCACATCATAGCACAGCCCATGGGGAGCGACAAGGCGAAGGCGGCCGGGCTACTTGATGGTGACGGCCTTGCCGGTGGCGGCGGACTTGTACATCGCGTCCAGGATCTTCATTATGCCCAGGCCGTCGGTGCCCGGTGAGATCGGCTCGCTACCCTCAATCAGACAGTCCACGAAGTGCTCCACCGCCGCGTGACGGCCCATCGCCGCGTCCGGCTCCACAATCAGCTCGCGATTCACCGGCACCCCATGCTCCTGAGTGTAAACCTCGCAGGTGTCAATCGCGCTGTCATCGTCCCCGTCGAAGCCGAAGACGCGCTCCAGTGTGGCCCCCGCCTTCGTGCCGCACACCGTCGAGTAGACCCACTCGCGCCTGATGCGCGACGCCCACGAGGCCTCCAGCATAATCGTCTGCCCGCCCGCGAACTTGATCATCCCCACCGCCATCTCCTCGACGTCGAACTTGCCCTTCTTGTTGGGGGTGCCCCACGGCCCGAGCGCCTCCATCTTCGGGCCGAACACCGAATACGTCGAGGCCATGCAGACTTCCGGCTCGGGGTTGCCCATCAGCCAGAGGGTCAGGTCCAACATATGCACCGCCAAGTCAATGAGCGCGCCACCGCCGGCCATCTCCCTGCTGGTGAACCAGCCGCCCCAGCCGGGGATGCCGTTGCGCCGGATCCAGCCGCAGCGGGCGAAGTAAATGTCGCCCAGCTCACCCGCCTCGACGTACTGCTTGAGCAGCCTCGCCTCCGGGCGGTAGCGATTGTTGAAGTCAATCATCAGGGTCAGGCCAGCCTTCTCAGCAGCCTCCACCATCTTCTGGCCCTCGCGGGCGTTGGTCGCCAGAGGCTTCTCGGTCAGTACATGCTTGCCCGCCTTCAGGCAATCCACCGTCAGCGGGCGGTGGAAGGCGTTCGGCACGCATACGCTCACACAGTCCAGGTCCATCTTCAGCATCTCTTTGTGATCGGTGAAGGTGTTCGCCACCCCGTAGTCCTCGGCCACCTCCGCCAGCAGCTCCTCGTTGAGGTCGCAGAGAGCGACGGCCTCAGCGTCGGGGTGCTGGGCGTAGCCGTCCAGGTGATACTTGCCGATTCCGGCGCCGATGACGCCGGCCTTTATCTTCGCCACGGTAGACCCTCCTCGTGCGCTGCACGAATGATGCGTGCGCCAGCCGCGTTAGCAGCGGGCTATGAGGTTTCGCCGGCAGGCCCGCATATCCTCTCCCCCGTGGCGATTTTTCTCCCGCAGGCGGGCAGGATTGCGTCCCTGCGGCAGCGAAGCTTCCGCCACCAACCAGGAACGCGACGCATCCAGGTGATGGCAGATGAGCAGCTACGATGCGCTCTTCTCCCCCGGAAAGATCGGCGCGCTGGAGCTTCCCAACCGCACCGTGCTGGCGCCGATGGGCACCAACTACGCGGACAGCGGGCACCACGTGACCGACCGGCTCATCGCCTACCACGTTGCGCGCGCACGCGGCGGCGTCGGCCTCAGTATCACCGAGCATGCGGCTGTGCATCCGCTCGGGCTGACCGGCGCGAACATGCTCGCCATCTGCGATGACGGGATGATCGAGGGCCTGTCGCGCCTGGCTGACGGCATGCACGAGGCGGGCGGACGCATCGCCGTCCAGCTCCAGCACGGCGGACGCCAGGCGGACCCCGAGGTCATCGGCCAGTGCTGTCTGTCGCCGTCCGCGGTGACCGCCGGGCGCGACCAGCGCATGCCGGAGAAGATGACGGTCGAGCAGATTCGCGAGGCCGTCGAGGCCTTCGGCGAGGGCGCGCGGCGGGCGAAGGAGGCCGGGATGGACGGGGTCGAGGTGCACATGGCGCACGGCTACCTGGGCTGCTCGTTCCTGTCACCGCTCCTGAACCGCCGCGACGACGAGTACGGAGGTGACACCGAGCGCCGCACGCGCTTCGCCGCGGAGGTCCGAGAGGCCATCGCAGAGCGCTGCGGAGACGACTTCCCCATCTGGTGCCGCATCTCCGCCGATGAACTCATCGAGGGCGGCACCGACCTCGACGAGGCCCGGCGCTTCGCGCCGCTGCTCCAGGAGCACGGCTACCAGGCGCTCCATGTGTCCGTGTGCATCGGCGAGACCGCGCGCTACGCCTCGGGGCCGTACTACCTGCCCCAGGGCCACCTCATCGAGTACGCCGCCGGCGTCAAGGAGGTAGTTGACGTGCCGATCATCGGCGTGGGGCGCATCGTGGAGCCGGCGATGGCCGACGAGTTCATTCGCGAGGGCAAGTGCGACTTCGTCGCCCTGGGCCGGGGCCTGCTGGCGGACGCCGAGTGGCCGGTCAAGGCCCAGGAGGGCCGCGAGGACGACATCATCCGCTGCTTCGGGTGCGGGCGCGGCTGCGGCGACCGCTCGTTCAGCCCCGAGGCCCACGCGCAGTGCGCCGCCAACCCGTGGACCGGACGCGAGGTTGACTGGCCCGACTGGCCCGACGGCCCGCCTGCGCCATCCGCGCGGCGCGTACTGGTCATCGGCGCCGGGCCGGGCGGGATGCAGGCGGCCATCACCGCCGCGCGCCGCGGCAATGAGGTCACGCTCTGGGAGCGCGAGCCGGAAGTCGGCGGGGCGTTCCGCCTCGCGGCCCTGCCGCCGGACAAGGCTGAGCTGAAGAGCCTCATCACGTGGCAGGAGGCGGAGCTGCGCCGCGCCGGCGTGGAGCTGCTCACGAACTACCCGGCGACCGCCGATGCCGTCCTCAACTTCGACCCCGAGGTGGTCATCATCGCCACCGGCGCGCAGGCGCTGGGCCCGGAGTCGCTCCCGGTCGGCGCGGGCGGGAGCTTCGTGATGGCCGAGGAGGTCCTGCGAGGCGAAGCGGACCTCCGGAGCCCGGTCTACGTCATCGGCGGCGACGTGACCGGCACCGAGACCGCCCACCTGATCGCCGAGCAGGGCCACGAGGTGACCATCCTCGAGCGCGGCGAGCAGGTGGCGGCGAACGTCGTCGCGACGCCGCGCACCTTCCTGCTGGAGCGGCTGGAGAAGCTGGGCGTGCGCATCATCACCGGGGCCTACGTGCAGGGCCTTGACGCCGAGGGCATCAAGGCCATCGAGGGCGAGACAGAGCGCCGGTACGACGATGCGGGCACCGTGGTGCTGGCGATCGGCCGGCGCCCACGTGGCGAACTCATCGAGGAGCTTGAGGGCGCTTCCCTGGACATCATCGTCATCGGCGACGCGAAGGAGCTGCGCCACGCGCAGGCGGCCATCTACGAGGGCGCGGCCGCAGGGCGAGAGATCTAGCCCCACTGCTGCGGGGGGCGAGGGCCCGCCTTCGCCAAGGCTTCCGCCGTCGCCAAGGCGATGGCGGACAAGTCGGCGGGCAGGCAGCCCCCCGCCACGAACGGATCTGAGGAGATGAAGGCTATGAGCGCGACCCTGAAGTATCACGGACATGCCTGTTTCTCGATGGCGGCGGAGGGCAAGCGGGTCATCATGGACCCGTTCTTCACGGACAACCCGATGGCCGTCGAGAAGGCCAGCGAGATAGAGTGCGATGCCGTGCTGGTCAGCCACGCGCACTCCGATCACCTGGGCGACGCCGTCGAGATAGCTCGCAACAACAACGCGGTGCTGGTGGCGACCTACGAGCTGGCGGTCTACTGCCAGCGCGAGGGCGTCGAAGACGTCTACCCGATGCACATCGGCGGCGGGCACGAGTTCGACTTCGGGCACGTGAAGCTGACCGTCGCCCATCACAGCTCCGCCATCGTCACCGACGACAGCATCCTGGGCATCTCGAACTCGTGCGGCTTCCTGGTCACGATGGGCGAGCGGCTGTTCTACTACGCCGGGGATACCGCCCTGTGCGCCGACATCGAGTTCCTCGGTCGGCTCAATGACCTCGACGCCGTCGTGCTGCCCATCGGCGACACCTTTACCATGGGCCTTGAGGACGCGGTGATCGCGGCCACCATGCTGCACGCAGGGCTGACCGTGCCGATGCACTACAACACCTTCGAGGTGATCCAGGCTGACCCGCACGAGTTCGTGCG
>CBFDBV010000439.1:0-4157 GCA_965603135.1 uncultured bacterium | reverse complement strand
TGGTCTTCCCGCAACCGCGTGAGAACCCCAGGAGCGTGACTGCGGAGGTCGTCGAGAGCCTGCGGGAGTTCGTCCAGAGCGGGGGCGGCTTGATGGCGCTGCGGGACGTGCTTGGCGCCTGGATCTACCCCGTGCTCTTCGTGGAGGTCGCTAAGGGCGCGGGCTTGCCCGTGAAACGGACTCAGGTAGTGGTGACCGCAGACCATCCCTTGACCGCCGGGATGAAGGTGGGCGACACCTTCAGGCATGCGTATTCCGACCACGTGCCGCTCGCGGTGGGCGAGGCTGGGACCGTGGTGATCAAGGACGCTGGCGACAATCCGGTCGTGGCGTGCGCCGAGGTGGGGAAGGGCCGCTACGTCGCCTGCGGCATGGCCATCGGTCGCGACGCCGCCAGTGGCGACGTCGTGCCCGTCGGCGGTGAGCTGACGCTGCTCACGAACGCTGTCGCCTGGCTTGGCAAGTAGGGCAGCGAGGCCGAACGGCCTCGTTGGTGCGCTGCCCGAGGACGAGCGCCTTTCGGAGGAGGTCCTCAACATGAAGAGATTCGCTGTTGTGGTCATTGCCTTGGCCATGGTTGCTCCGACTTTCGCCGCGCCCAGCGAATACCAGAACCTCATCCCCGAGCCGAAGCAGATAACTGTTACAGGCGAGCAGTGGCTGGTCGCCGAGGGTGATGCGCCGAAGGCGACGCTGGTGATCCCGCCGCGGGAGGGTCGCGCGCGGATCGGCGCCGAGGAGATCAATGACCGGCTCGCCTTCCTGGAGGGTCCGGCCTTGCCCGTGGTCGAGGGGGACGAGGTCTCCGCGCTGGAGCAGGTTCAGGGCCTGCCGATCGTCGTCTGCAACTGCTACGGCAGCGACCTGGCGAAGACCATCATCGCCGAGTGCAAGGTCAACGTCGCCCGCGATGATCCGGGCGAGCAGGGCTACGTGATCCGCTTCGTGACCTTCCGCGGGCGCAAGCTGATACTCTTGTGCGGCAGCGACCGCCAGGGGACACTGTATGCGGCGGTCACCTTCCGCTGGCTGCTGGAGCGCGAGGGCGACGGCATCCTGGCCACGGTCTGCTCGGTCCGCGACTGGCCCGACTTCCTCTGGCGTGGCACCGGCTCGCTTCAGCAGATGCGCGGTTCCTACCCAGCGTACGGACAGCAGGGCGATGACTACGTGCAGGCCTTGCGAAAGCAGATTGACTGGATGCTCCGCCGCAAGCTCAACTTCCTGGGCGATTACGCGTACACCGGCGGCAGGGACGTCGCCTACTGGGAGAACCACAAGTGGTGGATGCGCGACCTGAACTCCTACGCCCTGGCGCGCGGCATCATCGGCGAGGCCTATCAGTCCACCAACGTCGGCTACGATGCGCGCGACAAGGACGATCCGCGCTTCGCGGGGATGCATCACACGCGCGACCTGTTCTTCTCCTGGAGCGACGATGAGTTGCTGGGTAAGCGCACGCGCGAGGTGGGCGAGTTCTATGATGCCGCCGGGCTTCAGTGCCTGGTGCTTCATCCGCCCGACGGCGGCGGCCCGCTCGATCCCGAGATCTGGAGCAAACGCTCAGAGCAGGACAAGGAGCGCTGGGGCGATGACCGCGCGGCGGCGGACGCGCACGTCTTCAACACCTTCTACGAGGAGGCCCGCAAGCATAACCCGCACATCAAGGTCGTCTACGTGGTCTATCCGTACAACGCCGTCTACCTCGACTGGGAGAAGCTGAAGAAGCACTACCCCGACCTGACCCGCGAGCAGTTCGAGAAGAGCGGGCGCCTCTACTTCAAGCGCTTCGCCAGTCTCATCCCCGAGGACGTTCACATCTGCGTCTGGCTGGGCGAGCGCAAGTACATGGACGAGTTCCGCTCCATCTTCGGCGACCGTCCGATGTACTACTGGTTTATGATCTCCAGGGGCTGGACCAATGCCGGCTGGCTGGTCACCACCCACCGGCACATCCCCACGAACTACTACGGGCACCCGGGCGACATCATGGCGGTGCGCATTGACCGCAATGCGCCGAACTACATCAACCGCGCGGTCGCCTGTCAGTTCGCCTGGAACACGAAAAGCGAGGGCGCCCAGGACTTCGCCGGCGTCTACTATGACTTCCAGAAGGACAATGACGAGCCGCGGGTGGTCATTGACAAGTGGGGCCTGCCGGCCTGCCGCAATATGTGGGGCAGCGAGGCCGGCCCGCTGGTCTTCCAGGCCTTCAACAAGGGCATCATCCCGGCGCTGATTGTTGAGCCTTCCCGCGTCTTTGACCGTGCCAACCGCAATCGCCGCCGCGCGGGGCTACCGGCACTGGAGCTGACGCCGGAGATGATGCTCAAGCAGGCGGAGGGCTGCAAGGCCGCGGCCGAGGCGCTGCATCAGGTGCTGGGGATGGACGTCAAGTTCGAGGAGCTTGCCGAGCGGCTCTACGTCTACTACCTGCGCCGCACGCACTGCCTGGCCGCCTACGCGTGGGCACACTACCACCTGTTGCAGGCCAACGAGGGCGTCGTCGAGGGCGACGAGGTGAAGGTGACCGAGAACGTTGCGGCGGGCAAGGCGGCCCTGGACGCCGGCCTTGAGGACATGCAGAACATCCTGGCCGTTACCGCGGATATGCTGACCTACGATCCCAGGTACACGCGCCAGGCCGACCAGGGCATCTTCCCCGCCATCCCGGGCACGGCCGCGGACTTCCCCAGGATGCGCGAATCGCTGGAGGCAGCCGCCCAGCGCTATGCTGACTCCCAGGTTCAGTTCGAGCCCCTCAAGCACGAGGGCGTCATCAAGGTCGCGATATACAACCCCAGCGATAACGGCGGCAGAGCCATCGGCCATCAGGGCTGGATGAACACGCTCGAGGGCGTCGAGGACGTCGAGGCCGAGTTCGTGGATGACCTGGGCCTGTCCAACCTCATCAACTACGAGGTGCTGCTCTATCCGCAGTGCAGCTCGGGCCGGGGCGTGGGCCGCTACGAGTTCTTCGAGGTGCTCAAGCGCTACGTAGAGGAGGCCGGCGGCGGGGTGATGTTCGGGCACCAGTGCGTCGGCTCCGACCGCGCGGAGTTCGGGATGGAGACCACCTTCCCGCGCATCGGCCTGGGCGCGAGCGCGCGGCTTGACAGCAACAAGGTGGTGGTCGCCGCCGAACACCCCATCACGGCGGGTCCCGCCGAGGCGGGATCGCTCACCGAGTTCGAGCATAGCTACTACGATCACTTCATCGTGAAGCCCGGACGTAAGGCGACCGTGATCCTGAAAGACCCGGATGACGGCGGCGCGGTGATGGTCGCGGGCGCGCAGGGGAAGGGCCGCGTCATCTACGACGGCTCCATCATGCTCAACCAGGACAACAGCGCGCCGACGGCCGAGGGCCTGGAGCGCGAGGTGTTCCTGAGCGCCATCCGCTGGCTGGCCCGGCGCAAGTGAGTGCCGCGGTCAACCCGAGAGGTGAAGGACGGTGACCGAGAAGCGGCATCTTCCGGTTGACATCGGCGATCTGATTGAGGCTATGACCTTCCACGTCGACAGCGGTGAGTGGTTCCTGGACGTGGAGACCGGCGAGGTGCTCTGGCACAGTGACCCCGAGTATTCCGGCTACGACGATAGCGCTGAACTCGAAGGCCGGAGTCTGCACCGCATTGAACCGACGCCCAGCTATGAGGCCTACGAGGACATGGTGGACTTCGCCCAGACCGTTGAGGATGAGGGCCTCAGGGAGAAGCTTGCTATCGCCCTCGATGGCAAGGGCGCCTTTCGTCGCTTCAAGAACGTCCTGCTTGATTACCCTGAGGAGCGGCAGCGGTGGTTCCAGTGCAAGGACCGGGTAGACCGCCAGCGCGCCCTCGAGTTCCTCGATGACCTGGGGATCGAGCCCACCGAGCTCGAAGGAGAGCCGCCCGACGCGGAGCAGTGGGCTGGCCCTGCGCGCACACCGCGGACGCGAGGGCGCCGACAGGCTGGAACCTAAGGCACGCGCGCTCCGTCCAACCAGCAGGATTTGCCGCAGGGCATGACCTGACGGAAGGGTGGAACCACGATGAAGCGCGAGAGGCGTGTTGTGCTGATCGCTGTCCTGTCTCTTCTTGCCGTCACCTCAGGCAGTTCCGCGAGAGCCGACGGTGGCTTCTTCCCGCCCGAGAACGGCACGGCGAACTCGGCGG
>CBFDBV010000438.1:0-4171 GCA_965603135.1 uncultured bacterium | reverse complement strand
GCCACCTTCAAGCCCTCGCCGCCGAACTGCCTGAGCGTGTAGGCGATTATCTCCACGTGGCTGATGCCGCCGAACTTGTTGCTGATGGACCGGCCCACGCCGCTGAGCGCGTGCGAGCATACCAGCACCTTGATGCCCTGCTCCTCCTGCGCGCGCCGCTGCTCGTCGCTCAGAGAGGCCGTATCTCCGCCACCGAAGCCCGCATGCTCGGGGATGGAGACCAGCGTCGCGCCGGTGCCCTGGAGCGCCTGCCAGAGTTTGAGCGCGGTCGCGCCGCTGTTCGAGGCCACGACGAGGTGCTCGATGTCCAGCGCGTCGCGGCGTGCCCTGACGGCTTCGATGACCGCGTCGGTGTTCTCGCGGCCGGGCCGGTCGAAGTACACGATCTCCTGAGCCATTGCTCACTTCCTCTCAGCGCCGCGGGCGCAAAAGGGAAGTCAGTCGCTGGCGTGGGGCCTTCTACTCCCCGCCGGCCTCGCTTATGCAGTACAGGTTCTCGAAGCCGTGGATGTACATCCGGTCAGCGATGAAGACCGGGCAGCCGCGGAAATGCTCCAGGGAGTTCCGCGCCACCTCGCTGTACTGGCGGCCAGGCTCGATAATGGCAGTGTTCCCGCTGTCGTTGCTGACGAAGAGCAGACCGCCGGCGTAAGTAACGCTGGGGTAGACGGTGCCCTTGCCGAGTGTCAGGTTCTTCTCGTAGATGACCTCGCCGGTCTCGGGATCAATGACGCTGAAGATGCCCGCCCGGGTGACGGCGTAGAGCAGACCGTCGTGATAGATCGGCGAGGCGTAGTAGCGGTCCTTCTTGGGCTTGCTCTGCCAGAGCACCTCAGGCTCGAAGGGCTCCTCAACGCTCGTCGGGAGCTTGATCGCCCGCGCTACGTCCTTCTCGTGCTCGATGAAGTAGACCACGTCTTGGTGGACGATTGGGGAGCAGTAGGTGAGGCGGGACACCTGCTTGGCCAGCACCTGGCCGTCCTCGGCCTTGGCAATGCTGCCCGCCGCTGTGATGATCACCTCCACCTCGCCGATGCGAGTGACCGCCGGCGTGCCCCAGCTCGGTTGCAGCGGCTGCTGCCAGATGATCTCGCCCGTCTCCGGCTCCAGCGCGGTGAGGTTCACGATGTGCACGATGAGCTTGCCGTCCGCGAGCACGAGCGAGGCGCTGTGCCCGTATCCCTGCTTTGGCTTCTCCAGGGGAATGGCCCACTGCCGGTTGCCCTCCAGGTCGTAGCACACGACGACCCCCGTGCCGAAGACGGCCCAGACATACTGCCCATCGCTCAGGGGCGTCGCCGAGGCGTAGCCGTTGGAGTTGTGCTTGGTGGGCAGCACGTACCAGGTCTCGTTGTAGGGCGCGAGTCTCTTGTTGAGGTCGGCGAGCTGTTTCTTCAGCTTGTCGAGCTGAGCCTTGAGGCCGGCGTTGTCGGCGTCGTCCTGGAGCTTCTTCCTGACCTGCCGGAAGTTCTTTGAGACCTCGCCGATCTGTTTACGCAAGGCGTCGCACTCGGCCTGGCGCTGCTGCATGTCGGCCAGTTCATCGGCCGGGGCGATTTCCTCGTAGTTGTTGCTCGCCTGCCAGAGGATCTCGCCGCTTTCCGTGTCCGCGCACAGGAGCGTGGTGGGCTCCACGCACGTGAACAGCCGGTTGCCGACGATGACGGCCCCGCTGTTGCTCCAGTCGGGCATCGGCGTGGCCCAGAGCACGTTGGTGTCGGTGGACCACTCCGTGGGCGGGGTGGCATCGGGATAGTAGCCGGTGCCATCGGTTCGCCATCCGACCGCGTCGTCGGCGGACATCGTGACCAGGGAGAGCAGGATCGCGCCCAGACATAGCACGGTTACCGTCGGTACTACGACTCTGTGGGTTCGCATCGGACTTCGGATCGTCAGTTGACTGCCTCCTATCGCGAGCGATCTTCGATTGCTCTGTGTAGGTCGAGTGATTGGTACACCCTATTCGCCGCGGACCGGGCGTATGCCTCCCCAGGGCCGGACGCTGCCGGTGCGTGCCAGGTTCACTCATCGGCGCGAACTCCGGTCTCCTGTCACTCGTTAACACAAGTACACTGGCTCAGCAGCGTTGGCTCGGCGTCGCGCGTGACGGGGTCGGATGGCCCGGCCGCGTGCGTGTGTGCGTCTCGGGGGTCTTTCCATCCCAGCGCAGGGCTTGCCCTGCGCGCGGAGCGCAAGCGCTCCGCTGGAATAGAGGGAAGACGACGGCCTCGCGGCCCCGGTAAGGGAAGCCTGGATGCGCGGTTAGTGTGAAGCCTTGACGGGGTACAACTGTACAGAGTACTATCCCTATTCGTTCCGCCTCACCATCCCCGGTGCAGCGAGGTGAACATGGACAACGGCAACCCAGAGAAGAACGAGGGACTCCCGCATCGCCGCGTGCCCTCAACCGTGCGTTCTCAGCAGGAGCAGACGCCCCCCGACGAGACGAAGCGGCGAACAAGCAGCGGCTCTGGACGCGAGGTCAAGACAGCGGTCCTGGCCATCGGCATCCCGGCGCTGGTCGCGGTGGTGGGGATCGCGGCCCTGGTGATGTGGGTGGTCAGGGACCGCGAGGCGGTTGACGTCGAAGCTCGCGCACCCGAGCGACCGACCTCGGCCACGACAGCGTCAGAGCCGCAAGCCGAGGCGGAGCAATCTCAGCCTTCCACCGACGGCGGCTCGGATGCGCCTGCCGGAGCGGGGACGGGCGCGGACTCGTCCGCTGGCGCGACCCCGCCAGATCAGGGTGGGGAAGCGGCGGCTCCGACCGCCTCTACTCCCACCGCGGCGACGCGATCGGGCGGAACTGCCGCCAACCTGCCCGGCTCGTGGCCGCGCTTCCGCGGAGCGAACTTCGACAACATCAGCACCGAGCGCGTGGGGCTGGCAAGAAGCTGGACAAGCGGGCCGAGGAGGCTGTGGGCGGTCAAGCTCGGCCAGGGCTACGCGGGCGCGGCCGTGCAAGACGGCCGCGTCTATGTGTTGGACTACGATGAAAGCGCCAGGGCGGATGTGCTGCGCTGCCTGTCGCTGGCCGACGGCAAGCAGATCTGGGGTCAGGCCTACTCAGTTGAACTCAAGGAGAACCACGGGCTATCGCGCACCGTGCCCGCGGTGGCCGGCGACTACGTGGTCACCATCGGCCCCAAGTGCCACGTGATGTGCTGCAGAGCCACCAGCGGGGAGAGGCTGTGGGGCATAGACCTGCACAAGGCATACGGCACCAAGGTCCCGCCGTGGTACGCCGGGCAGTGCCCGCTGATTGACAACGGCAAGGCGATCATCGCGCCCGGGGGCAGCGCGCTGATGATAGCCGTTGACTGCGCCACCGGCAAGGTCCTCTGGCAGACGCCCAACCCGCGCGGCTGGAAGATGACACACTCGTCCATCATCCCGATGAAGCTCGGCGGCCAGAGGGTGTACGTCTATCCCGCGAGCGGCGGCGTGGTCGCCATTTCGCCCAGCGATGGGAGGCTCCTGTGGGAGTTCTCCGACTGGACGGTCAATACGGCCAACGCGCCCAGCCCGGTGCCCATCGGCGACGGCCGCATCTTCCTGTGCGGCGGTTACGGGGCTGGCAGCATGATGATCAAGGTCGCCGGCGCCAAGGTCTCGAGTCTGGGTCACATAGGGCAGAACGTCTTCGGTTCGCACCAGCAGACGCCCATTCTGTACAACGGCTACCTCTACGGGGTGAGCATCGGCGACCAGCAGCTCGTGTGCCTGGACTTGAAGGGCAACCGCGTCTGGAGCAGCGGGCACACGGCGAAGTTCGGACTGTGCCCGTATCTCATCGCCGAGGGCATAATCTACGTGCTCGACGAGGGAGGCAATCTGACACTCGTTGAGGCGAACCCCAGCGGCTACAAGCAGCTTGCGCAAGCGAAGGTGCTGGATGGGTCGCATCCGTGGGGGCCGATGGCCCTGGTCGGGGGACGCTTGATCTGCCGCGACATGAGCACCATGGTCTGCCTGGATGTGAAGAGCGGATAGATGGCGAGCGGATGGCGCGATACGCGAGCCTTTGAGCGCCGCAGGGCAGCCGTGATCGTAACGGTTGTGGCGCTCATCTGCTGCGGCGTGGGGGGGGGGGAGCCCCCCCAACAGGGGGGGGGGGGGGCGCGGGCCCCCCCGCCCCCGCCCGGCAAACACCCGCCACACGAGACCCACC
>CBFDBV010000437.1:0-4187 GCA_965603135.1 uncultured bacterium | reverse complement strand
CCCTCCGCCGCGCAGAACTCAGTCACTCCGCCGGACCGAGGCCAAACACGTGCTCCGGCACGAAAGACAGCATGGGCGGCAGCTTCGGGTCCAGCTTGATCGAGTTGTCCTCCAGCGCGCCCTCGTCCGCCCTCCCCGTGCTCAGCGACCAGACCTTGCCCGCTTGGTCACCGACCGGGACCTTGATCTCGATCTTCCTCGTCGCGAGGGTAGTCTGGCCGCTCGCCGTCTCCTGGTCCTCCGGGTCGTAGACATTCACGCGGACCGTCTCGCCCCCGGAGCCCGTGGCGGTGATGATGAACTCCTCCACGCCGTCGGGCACCTTGAAGTACAGGCGCTCCGCGCCAAAGATGAGCTGGAGGCGGTCGGCAGCGTAGAGGCCGATGGGCGCGTTGGAGCTGATCACGGAGTAGGTGCAGCTCCCCGCGCCGGCGCCCAGCATGTAGAGGCCGTCGGTCTCCGGTGTGAAGGTGATGGTGCCCCTCTCATCGTTCGGGATCCTCCCGCCCTCAATCTTCTCCATCGCGGAGTCCCGCAGATCCCACACGAGCAGCGAGGTGTAGTGGGCCAGCGGCTGATTTTCGAGCACCACCTCAACCGCCTGGCCCGCCTTGGCGGCTATGAACATCAGGTTGTCGCCCCGCATCTTGACGAGCGGGTATTCGACGGTCTCGCCGGTCACTTCCGGCGGGACGAGGCGCGGCCTTTCCCCGGTCGTGTCGAAGACCGCGAGGCCGAAGTCCTCCGGGGTTTCGCGCGGGTGATGCTGCGCCTCGAAGTTGCCCTCCGCTATCGCCTGGTTCGCCCAGGTGAACCACTTGAAGTACTCCGGGTGATCCTCCTGGTACTTGGGGCCCTCGTAGAAGATCCAGTATCCGTCGGTGACGTCGGAGATCATAACCGCGTTCTTCCCGCAGAACTCGGGGTCGGCGCCCCTGACGACCGGGTCAATCCCGCCCGCGTAGATGAACGGGATGCCCGTCTCCTGGGGCACCTGAAGGCCATTCAGCAGCTTCTGACGGTTGCCCTCAACAGCCTCGGCTTCGGGCAGGAACTTCGAGGGCCGGCCGTAGGTCCAGGGGTCAGCCAGAATCAGCGGCGCCGCCTCGGTGGCCCACTCAGGGTAGCAGGCCTCGACCATAAACGGCGTGCCGGGCGCAGGATAGATGCAGAACTGGAACTTCGGGTCATGCTCATCCACCGCCTCCCGCAGCGCTCGGCAGCGCTCGCGCCAGTGTTTCATCTGGAACTCGGAGAACTCCTCGTGAAGCTCCTGCTCCTCCAGCCAGCCCTTGCGCTGCGCCAACTCAAGCTCAGGCAGCTCGATGCCCTGGGCCTCCGCGAACTTGCCCATGATGATGTCATCGTAGGAGAGGGAGTAGCAGTTGCCGGAGCCGCCCGGCGAGTAGTTCTCGTAGTCGAGAAACACGCCCATCAGGTGCTCGTTCTCGGCGCTGATCCTCGCGTACTCGACGATGTACTCGGTGGTCCACGCCCAGAACTCGTCGGAGTTCGGGCTCCACAACTCCTGCTCGTTGCCGCCCGCCCATACCATTCTCTTTCCCTGAGCCTCCGCGTCCTTGGGGACGTTCAACGTTCCGCGCATCCAGGGCATATGATAGAGGCCGTACTTCTCGCACCACTCGGTGACCTGGCGCACATCATCCAGCCTGTCGTAGCCCGCGCGCGGGGAGAACACGTTGAAGCCCGCCTCGGCGGTCTCCTTGATCATCCACTCCTCGGTCGTCCACTCCGCCTCCGGCTGCATGACCTTGTCCACCAGGATCATCAGCTTCACGCTGCGCCCCAGCTCCTCGCGGGGCACCTCCTCAGCGGCCAGACTGATCGCCACCACGCAGGTCACCGCAAGCACAACTGTCATCCGGACGATGTCGCTCGTCATCGATTCTCACTCCTCGAGCCTTGCCTCGCTCCTACGGCAAGAGTTCGTTCGTGAGACAGACCTTCTGCAGCAAGGGCGTCTGGCCCGCCGGGTAAGTGATGGTCACGGTATGCTCGCCGGCCCCAAGTCGCAGCCCACCCACGCCGGCCGCCGGTGTCAGTTCGACCCAACGCCAGCCGTCCGCCTTCTTGACACCCAGGCTTCCGGCAGGAGCGCCATCCATCTTCACCTCGAGCGTCGCGTCTCCCTCCGAGGGGGCCATGCGCGCCAGCAGACGGTACTCGTCCGCCAGCGGCGTCTCGATCGTGAAGGCCGCGGAGCCGGGCCTGGCGTCCGGGCTGCTGATCGCGTCCCAGGCGTACCCCTCAACCACGATGGTGGACAGGCCGCCCGTGACTTCTGCCTCGGAGGCGTCGGCAGCCGGGTAGACGTAGGTATCGCGCGCAGGAGTGTCGCTGGTCACGACGGCGACATCGTCCATGTACATCAGGACTTCCTGCTCTTCGCGGGTGTGCGTGCTGACCGCGATGTAAGCCGCGTCGTAGTAGTCGGGCACGGTGAACTCCCGTTGCAGAAGCTGCCAGGTGCCCAGGTGCTCCAGGTCGTATTCGTTCGTGGCGAACGCGGTCTGCGTAACGCCCTTCGAGCGCATCGCTATGCGCGCGCTGGGCGCAGGTATCCCCTCGCCGATCTTGTCCACGCGCAGCCACAGTTGCACCCGGTAGCTCCTGCCGCGCTCCAGCCAGACGATCTCCCACGGCGCGCCGCAGGCGTAGCGGGTGACGAAGTACTCGTTCTGGCCCTTCGGGTTGCCGGTGGCCATCGCCGAGGCCTTCCCCGTGTGCGCGACCTCGGCGCTGTGCGCCAACTCAAGGCCCGAGCGCACCACCCACCCCGCCGTGTTCTCCTCGAAGTTTGGGTTGGGAACATTGCACGGCAGCGGCCGGCGCACGGGATCGAGCGCGACCCTGGCCATCTCCTCGAAGTACTCGTCGAAGCGCGGCCCGGGGAAGCGCGAGATCTCGTACATCGCCATCGGGGCCGAGCAGATGGGCGACCCGATCCCCTTGCCGCCGCTGGCGCCGGTGAAGGCGATCATGCCGTTGGCGAAGGCCAGGCGCGTGAGCCGTATCAGCCGCTCGTCGCCGGAGTAGTTGGCCGCGAAGGCCAGGCCGTTGGACATAATCATCGCGCTGCCCTTGCTGACGTTCGTGAACGGGCAGGTGGTGTACCGGAATCCGCTCTCCCTGGGCTCCCAGAGGTAGTCGAGCTGGTAGTTGGCGATCTTCACGATGCGCTCGGCCACCTCTTCATCGCCCGTGGCCAGGTAGAGGTATTTCAGCGCGGTCATCAGCACTCCGGCCATAAAGCCCGCCTCGCCGTGGTGCGGCTCCTCGCACCGGCAGTGCCCGCCGCCCAGCTTGTGTATCCACAGGCCGTACTTCTCGTCGCCCTTGTCCTGGACTTCCTCGTACATCAGGCGCATCGCGTTCAGGTAATACTCATCGTGGGTCGCGAAGTACGTGGACATCGCGATGATGCCCATCCAGCCGGGAACGCGCGCGTTGCCGTAGCCGAAGTCGGTCGTGTTGGGGCCGGCCGCCCAGTCGCCAAGCTGCATCGCGCTGCGCTGCACCTGCCGGTCGCCGGTGAGCAGGTAGTACTCCAGGTTGCCCTGGTTCCACATATGTCCCTCGTTCTCGGCGTAGCCCTGCGCGTAGATGGTCATGTTCAGGTAGTCGTAGGGGTAGTATCCGCCCGTGTGTCCCATGCAGTGTACCCAGGCCTGGCCGACCTCGCGCTTGCGTCCGGGCCCGGCCTTCTGTCCGGCGGCGTAGTGCACCACGTCCACGTCGGCGTTATGCCTGGCGGCCCTCTCGGCCTCCGCGAAGAAGCGACGGTCGCCCGTGCGGAAGTACTGCGTGAAGAGCCCGTGCTGGAGGTCGTACTCGATGTTCCCCCAGTTGTTGCCGCGCTCGCCGTACCAGTCGCCGTAGTTCATCAGGCCGTACCAGTGGTTCCGCTCGCGCACCTCAGCGTATGCGTCTATCGCCTCGTCGAGGATCTCGTCGTACCTCGCGAACTCCGACGGATCATCGGGCGCGATGTTGTGCAGTGCGCCGGAGGAGGTGTACCACTTCGGGTCTGCCGTGACCAGCAGCGGCGCGTTGACGCGGGCCAGCATCGTGGCAGGGTCCGCCGCATCGCTGGGGCCGATCAGCAGTTCATGGCGCTTCTCGAAGCCCGAGCGGAAGGTGTAGTTCCCGTCGCGCAGGTAGTAGTA
>CBFDBV010000436.1:0-4195 GCA_965603135.1 uncultured bacterium | reverse complement strand
TCTCGCCCAGGTCCTCGGAGAAGCAGCGGATGCCGTCGTTGAGGCCGTCGGTGAGGCGGGTGTCGGTGAGGATGTTGTTCCAGACGCCGTGGCGGGTGGGGTAGTGGCCGGTGTGAAAGCTGGCCCGTGAGGGGCAGCAGTGGGCGGTCTGCGTGTAATGGCTGGTGAACAGGACGCCGTCGTCAATGATGCGGTCAATGTTGGGCGTCTGGCAGGGATGGTCAGGGTGAATGACCTGGCCCTGCTGCTGATCGGTCATAAAGACGAGTATGTTAGGGCGTTCGGAGGGCATACATGCACCTGCTTTCGGGCGGTTGGCGCCAGTTGTGCGACGCGACAGAGTCCCTTCTCCGCGCCGCGCGAGGGACCTGCCTGGATCAACGGCGAGCTACGAGCTACGACGACGACGAACGGCCATGACAACGACGAAGGACAACGGCTGCGAGCCGCCCCTCACCCCAGCGGAGCGCTTGCGCTCCGCGCCGAGGGCAAGCCCTCGGCTGGGACGAGGGGAGGGCTAGCGGCGCGCGAGGGACCTGCGTGAGAGTGCGTGAACTCGCACGTGGCACCGCAAGTTGACCCGTGGGGCGGGCTGTGTTAGACTGGCCGTGGTGGGCGAAAACGGCCCGCAGGTGATGAAAGGTGCGTAGTTGGTGGCGGCCCCTCGCTCTGCTCGCGGCGCTAGCGCTCCCTGCCAGCCTCGGCTTGGCGCAGGAGAACGGCGCACAGACCTACGAGGACTTCAAGCTGCTGAGCACGATGCAGAAGCTCGCGCTCACGCCGGCGCAGATGCAGAAGCTCGCGGCGGCCGAGCAGACGCTGCGGCAGATGAGGCAGGCGGTCGCGGATGCGCGAGCCGCTACCTGGGAGCAGCATCAGGCCGATATTGACGCGGTGAATGGCGCCTGGGTCAAGGGAGAGCGTGCGCTCTCAAGCAGGAAGCGCGCCGCCAATGAGGCGATCGAGCGGGTGCAGAAGGTGGAAAGGGCGCTGGCTCAGGAGGAGGCCCAGGTCGCCGTGGCCCTGCGTGCCGACCTCTCGCGGGAGCAAAAGCGCGTGGTCGAGACCGCGCAGCAGGCGCAACTGCGCCGTCAGCGGCAGGAGCGGCTGAGCGGGGCGGCGACGGTGGGGGAGTACGTCGCGGGCGAACTCGACCGGATGCGCGATCTGATGGAGGACGAGTACCGCCTGCTGCGCGCGGCGGAGGCGCGCAGGATGGCCGAGAACATCCTGGGCCCGGACGCGGGCGATCTCGACCAGCTTGCCGGCGCGGTCCTCGCCATCATGGATCAGGTGATGTCCTGGTCGGCGCAGAGGTTCGGGGAGCAGCGCGAAAGCCTGCCGGCGCAGATCTCCGAGTCCCTGGGTATCAGGGAGCAACAGCCGAGCGCAGGGATGGTCAAGTACGAGGAGTTCATCGCGCTGGTCAGCAGCGAGCGGACCGCGGCGGTGCTGGGAAGCTGCCTCCGGGCCCGCCAGACAACGGTGGAAGAGGAACAGGCGCCGGTCGGCGGCCCGGTCCTGCCGAAAGACGATGAGCTGTCGCAGGCGATGGCCCGGGCCGACTGCCTCAACTTCTTCAACAGCTTGGGCGTCGAGACCAGCCAGCTCAAACGGATGGCGCCGCCCCTGAAGGCCATCCAGTCGTATCTCGGCCAGCGCGAGTCGGACCGCGAGCTGAAGCTGACGCGGCTGAGCGCGGAGTACCAGCGCGCGTGCGAGCTGCTCATCCCCGGCGACAAGTTGCCCGATGAGGTGGCGCAGAAGCTCGCGGCCGCGGAGCAGGAGATGGCCGCCGCCGACCTGGAGATGAAGCGCGCCATCCACGGGCAGATGGAGGCGCTGGCCAAGATCTTCTACCCCGCGCAGAACGAGCAGCTTGACTGGACGGCGCCGGCGGAGATCGTTCCCCCCGAGACCACCGAGCAGCGCGCTACCCGCGAGCGCCAGATAAGCGCACTCATAAACGAGGCCGGGCGGCTGCTCGAGCGCGTCCGCTACCTGCCGCCGCACGACTACGTGACCGCACGCATCGGGATAGTCGCCGACTACGTGGGCCGCTACTTCAACCCCAACCTGGCGGCGTTCGACGAGGTGCACGCCCTGGTGATGGAATGCACCAGCGAGGTGCGCATGCTGGAAGAGGAGGTCTGGCAGCAGGATGCCGCCCTCTACGCCGAGCGCATGGTCAGACTGCTCGGCCTGATGCCGGGACGACCGGAGCCAGCGCCGACTGCGGTGACCTGGCACCAGCTCTACGCTCTCCTCACCAACCCGCAGACGCTCAAGGCCGTGCAGGATATGCTGGAAGTGCGGTGACGGCGGGCAATGGGCGAACGGCAGTAGCGAGTAGCGAGTGGCGAGCAACGGCAAACAGCTCCAGCCTTCCCCCCTCGCTCCTTCGGAGCTTCGGGCGACAAGCCAGCCTCCGCCGTACGGGAGTTGAGGTAGATGGAGAATGTCGGGCCGGCGTCGGATGTGGCGGCGCTGCGCAAGCGGCTGAGAGACCTGATCGTCGAGCGCGCGCTTCAGTTCGGCGAGTTCAAGCTCGCCTCGGGGCAGACCAGCAGCTACTACATTGACGGCAAGCAGATTACGCTGGACGCTGAGGGGCTGTACTGCCTGGCGCGCGTGATGCTGGACCAGCTCGAGGGCGAGGAGATTGACGCCGTCGGAGGTATGACCATCGGCGCCGACCCCATCGCGGCAGCGGTCTCGGTGCTGAGCACCTGCTACGGCAAGCCCCTGGACGCCTTCCTGGTGCGCAAGGAGCGAAAAGGGCGCGGTACCCAGCAGTGCGTGGAAGGGCCGCTCTCCGAGGGGCAGCGCGTGGTGATCCTCGAGGACGTCATCACCACCGGCGGCTCGAGCCTGGCGGCGATTGAGGCGGTGGAGGAGGAGCGCGGGGCCGAGGTTGTGCGGGTAATCGTGATGGTTGACCGGCTCCAGGGGGGCAGGGAGAACCTGGCCGCGAAGGGCTATGAGCTGACCGCCCTCTTCAGCATCGAAGACCTCGGCATCAAACCCCAGTAGCCCACCTCTGTACGGTTCACCGAGCACGCACCGCAAGCGTGCGCCGCGCGTGCACACGCCCCGACCGCGCCACAACGATGTCACTTCGGACACTCAATACTACATTATTCACGTCAATGCGCGTTTGTGGTTTGACTTGCCGCCCGATTGTGGTATAATGGGAGTGGAGGGCGCGCCCGAAGGCGCAGATATACGATGGGCACGAAGAGTCGGCTGCGGAGAATCGTAGCTGACTTTCTTTGTACCGACGGGGACGAGCCCGGTGAGCGCGGTGCCGAGAGGCAGCTTGAGGCCGCGAAGACCGTAGCAGCCCTCGCCGTGGCACAGGCACAGGGCACGCAGATCGAGCTACAAGAGGCGCTGACCGCAGAGGAGACAAGCCAGACCCGGCTGGCTGAGCTGGTCGCGCGGCTGAAGGAAGAGCGCGAGCGGGCCCGGCATCTCGTGGCAAGCTACCGTGAGGCGCAGCACCGCGCCGTCGAGGACCTCAAACACAGGGGCGAGGCGGCACGGGCCGCCGGACTCAACAGGGCGCGGGAGGAACTGCGCCGCTTCGTGGCCCGTGCCGAGGCCACGGTGGACGAATGGCAGTTGCAGGAGATCGAGGCCGAGCTGAGAGCTGAAGCTACCAGGCTGGACGTGCTGGAGGCTCTCGACCGGGGAGACGCCGCGACGCAGATGACTGAAAGGCCCTCCGTGCAGACCGAGGATGTGACAGCGAGAGCGAGGGCCATCCTCGCCGAAGAGGCGTACGCGGACCTTCTGCAGGAGCAGTGAGCGCTTGAGTAGCTCCTGGACCTTGCGGGAGTCCGTGCCTACGGGCGGGAAGAGAGCCTTAGGCAGGGACTCGTGCAAGGCCGCGCCAGACAAGGGCCGGCACAGGGGGAGGTGCCCCAGATGGAGCTTCTTGAGTGGTACAACCTCATCTTTGCAGCCCCCATCGGTCTCGCAGGTATCTATCTGGTTCTCAGCGCCACCGGCATCGGCAGTGAGGCGGCGCACGACATCCACGCCGATGCCGACCTGGACCACGACCTCGATGTGCACGTGGACCATGATGTGGACGTGCACCTCGATCACGACCTGGACGTGGACCTCGATCACGACCTGGACGTGGACCTCGACCACGACGTGGACGTGGACCTCGACCACGACGTGGACG
>CBFDBV010000435.1:0-4201 GCA_965603135.1 uncultured bacterium | reverse complement strand
CGTACGGCTCGGAACGGCACCACGCCAGATGGCGGTGACGGGAGCAGGTGATCCGACCTTCGCCAAGGGGTCTTGTCGGCGGGCTGAGGGCAGGCCCCGCCAAACGGCAGCTACGACAGCACCGACTACGGCTAACGGCGTGCGGGTTCTGGGCTCGGCGATAGTGGAGTCAGAGAGGAGAGAACGCAGATGGTCTCCGGGTTCGTTGTGATGATCGGTATGCTCTTGACAGGACTGTGCGGGGCTGCGACCGCAGCCCTGATTGACGAGGGAGCCGCGACCCCGCGGGATGAGCGGCAGGTGCATGCCGCGTGGGTGAACTGGCGGCCCGCCAGTGGGCAGAAGTGTACCCTCAACCCGCCCAGATTCTCGTGGCCGTATCACCCGGCCATCGTCGGCGGCGGGGAGGACCATACCTTCACGCTGCAGATCTCCCCGCGCGCGGACATGTCAAAGCTCACCGTCGAGGTCAAGGAGATCCCGTACAACTTCTACAACGCCCTGCCGGTACTGGAGGGCAGGTATCACTGGTTCTGGCGGGTCGGCTGGGACGTCGGGACTGAAGGCGAGCGGTGGGGCGAGGTCCGCGAGTTCACCATCCAGCCCGGCGCGGAGGAGTGGGACCGCAGCGCGCTGGGGGATGTGGGCGCGCTGCTGCAGGGCCACCCGCGCATCGGCTTCACGCCAGAGAACATCGAGCAGGTCCGGGCGGTCCGCGACCAGGGCGGGCATAGCGAGCGGCTCTATGGTGCGTGCCTGGCGCGGGCGGACAAGTACATGGGCGAGGAATGGTTCGGCGCTATGCCGGACGAGGACCCGATCGTGCCGATGGACCAGCAATACGAGAAGGGCCGCTACACCTGCACACACTTCCGGAACATGGGGCGCAAGCTGCAGATCATCGCGATGGCCTACATGCTCAGCGGCGACGAGAAGTACCTGGCGCTGAGGGAGCCGCTGCTGAAGCTGGCGTCATATCCGCCCGGCGGGGAGTCATCGCCCGAGGGCCTGGGCTCCAAGCGCAAGTGGGCGACGCTGGTGACCATGTACATGGGACTGTGCTACGACTGGCTCTACGACACGCTGAGCGAGGACGAGCGCGCGACCGTGGCGCACTCGCTGGACTGGCGCATCGCCCATATCCTCAACGAGTTCTCCTGGCGCAGGGGCGGCAAGGTCTTCAACCGGGGCATCTCGGGGATGGCCGGCTCGCACCAGTACGAGAATGTGATGTGGACGCTGCCGGGCGCGCTGGCCTGCTACGAGACCAGCGAGGCCGCGCGCGAGTTCGTCGAGATCGCGCTGCACTACCTGGTGGGCGTGACCAACGGCTTCGGACCCGAGGAGGCCTGGAACGAGGGCGTGCTCTACGGCAACGCGAAGTCGGCCTCGATGCTGCACGCGACTGTGTACACCGCGCTGACCATCCCCGAGTTGGCGATCGAGCGCAACCCCTACCTGGACCGCA
Source organism: uncultured bacterium (assembly GCA_965603135.1). Lineage (GTDB taxonomy): Bacteria > Armatimonadota > Zipacnadia > Zipacnadales > UBA5352 > CBFDBV01. The sequence continues at coordinate 2,733 of CBFDBV010000435.1, read as the reverse complement.
TCGGCAGCTTCTTCGCGTATCTGACGCCGCTGGGCATCGAGCGCTCGGCGTGGGGCAACTACGGGATCGGCGCGGGCTCGCACCTGGGCGGGCACCAGCGCAACTTTCGGCGCTTGGCGCTGCTCACCGGCGACGGGACCTTCATGCAGAACTGGCTGTCCTGCAACGAGATCAAGGGCGGCACCAGCACCGAGCTGCAGGAGTACCTGCTGGCCGCGCGCTTCGAGGACCCCGAACCGGTAATGGAGGCGGAGAACCGGGCGCTGTTCAACATCGGCGGCTGGGCGATGGCGTTCTCCGGCCCCCCGAGCGATCCGGCGACCTACCGCGATGGCGTCGGCATCGTCTTCCACTCCCGCCCGCGTGGGGGCTACAGCCACTCGTTCAACTCCGAGAACGCGTTCGAGCTGTTCGCGTACGGCTCCGTCATCGCCACCGGCGGCGGGCGGAAGACCAACGGCGACCGGCACGCCGCCCACACCATGAGCCACAACGCGATACTGGTGGACGGGCTGGGCCAGGACTTCGACCAGCATGACCCGGAGACGGCGATGGCCGGGCGGATCATCGCCTGGCACGCCGAGCCGGGCCTGGTCTACTGGTGCGGCGACGCGACGGTGGCCTACCAGACCCAGGTGCCCTACCTCACACGCGCGCTGCGTCATGTGCTGCTGGTGGACGACAGCTACTTCGTGATCTTCGATGACCTGGCGACGGCGGAGGACCACGATCCCGCGCGACTCTCGTGGCTGTACCATATCCACCAGGACGTGCCGGTGGAGTTGAACGAAGACGAGGCTGCTTTCAGCTACGAGGTGGGCGAGGCGTCCGTGCAGGTGCGGCACCTCATCGGCGCGGGCGAGCTGGAGATGGTGAACCTGCGCGGGGAGGACGGCTACAAGAACCCGATCACCGGCGAGGATATGCTGGCGACCGCGCGCGACAGCGTGGAGCGCAGCCCGCTGCGCAAGTTCACCGGGGAGCCGGTCTGGAACAACATCTGGGCGAGCACGAAGCCGACGCGCGAGGCGCAGTTCCTCGCCGTCATCCTGCCCTGGCGTCCCGACCAGCGAGCCCCAAGCATCGAGAGCCTGGGCGAGCGCAGCCTCGCCATCACCACGCCCCAGGGCCGGCGCACCATCTGCTTCGGCCCGCCGGGCGAGAGGGAGAGTGACATCACCGTGGACTATGAGCGTGTGCGCGGACTTGGCGGCGAGGCGACCCCGCCCGAGGGGTGGGAGCAGACCTGGCAGGCGGACCTGAGCAATACCGAGGGTTGGAAGCTGGACGGCGAGGGCAGCGTCGAGCACCTGGCCGACGGCGTGCTGAAGATCAACACCGAGACGCCGACCGTCTACTGGGCCGACGAGACCTTCGAAGCGCCGCTGCTGATTGACTTCGAAGCGCGCACCAAGGACGCCAAGTGCCGGGCGATCCTGTTCTTCATGGCCGAGGGGATGGGCGGGGAGGACATTTTCGGATGGGAGCGCACGGGCGACTACGGCGACTACGCCTACACCGAGAAGATGAGGCTCTACACGGTCGGGATGCTGCGAGAGGGCTGCGGGACGGAGACCAACTTCCGGTTCCTGGGCGGCATCCTGCCCGAGCACCTGCAAATCCTGAAGACGCCGCGCGATGAGCTGCCCGACGAGCAGAAGCAGGCCTACGCCCAGGCCGTGCAGGACTTCCAGCCGGCGACGATCCCCAGCACCGCGTGCGACGGATATGAGCTGGGCGAGTGGATGCGCTACCAGGTGCTGGTGGACGGGCACCTGGTGCGCGTATGGGGGAACGGCCGGCTGCTGCACGAGGTCACCGACCCGGAGCCGCTGGGGCGCGGACGGATCGGGTTCCGGAACTTCGGGAGGGGGACGGGGCTCGAGGTGCGGAAGCTGAGCGTCAACAGGCAGGGGGAATAGCGCACGGCAAACGGCGGGAAGGCCAACCGCAGAGAGCGCAGAGAGGGCAGAGAACGCAGAGAACGGCAACGGCGAGAACGACAGGGAACGGGCAACGGCGAACGGCGCACAGGCGAGGGCGCCTGTGCCACGAACGGCAGGGACGGCTGACAGGAGGCGCTTGAGACCATGGCAGATGAGACCGGGGCGCTGGGGATCATCACCGAGGAAGACGTGGAAGTGCCGATGCGCGACGGAGTCATCCTGCGGGCGAACGTGTTCCGACCGGATGCGCCCGGGAAGTTCCCCGCACTGCTCACGCGCACGCCGTACGGCAAAGGCAAGGGCGGCCAAGGGCGCTACGTGCGCGCGGGCTACATCGTGGTCACACAGGATACGCGCGGGCGATACGCCTCCGAGGGCGAGTACACGCCCTTCACCGTCGAGGACACCGGCGACGCCGAGGATGGCTACGACAGCGTCGAGTGGCTCGCCGAGCAGCCATACTGCAACGGGATCGTGGGGACCTTCGGAGCCTCCTACAACGCCTGGATGCAATGGAAGCTGGCGAAGCTGCGCCCGCCGCACCTGAAGGCAATGTGCGCGTACACGATCCCCGTCGAGATCGGCGGCGTGGACGGGATCGGCGCGTTCCGACCGGGGCGGCGCATCAAGTGGTGGATGACCACCATCGCGCCGGACCTGCGCAAGCGCGAGGGCCTGCCTCCGCCCCACACACCCGAGGAGGCCCGCAAGATCTGGGATGAGATCGAGCAGGGCAAGTGGCTGCACTTCCTGCCCTGGATCGAGCTGGCCGAGCACCTGCCCGAGC
>CBFDBV010000434.1:0-4257 GCA_965603135.1 uncultured bacterium | reverse complement strand
AATGAGCTGTGGCTCTGGATTGCTTCTTCGATAAGCGCGGCGCTCGTGCTGGCCGCGCTGATCGTGCAGTACTGGCCCGCAGAGCGGACGTGGCTCACCGCGTTCGTGGTATATGCGCCCAAGATCGGGTGGGTGGCCATACCGATAGTGCCCCTCGTGTGGAGCGTCTGGGCCCGAGATCCGTGGGCCGGAGTGGTCAACCTCGGCATATGCAGTTCGATCGTTTTCTCCGAGCCATCCCGGAGGATATGCACGTCATAGCGGCGGGCGACTTCAACGTGCCACCAAACTCGAGGTTCTACCGGCGCTTTCGTCGCCGGCTGACCGATGCGTTCGCCTCGGTAGGCCTGGGGTTCGGCTACACCTACGTGCTGCGTGGGGTGCCAGTTCTGAGGATTGCCTACGTGTGGACCGGGAACGGATGTCGGCCCCTGGCCTGTCGGCTGGGGAAGGCGGGGCTCTCAGACCATAGGCCGGTCATCGCTGAGGTCGGAGTGCCAGGCCGGATGGTGTCACCTGCGGTCCGGATGGGCCGGGCCGACAGCCACCAATGACCAGCGTCCGTCCACCCGCTCGGCCCAGACCCAATCGAGCGGGATGCGCCGGTCGTCCTCGTAACTGCGGACCTGAATCTCAAGCAAGCATAGCTGACCGCGCTTGCCCTGGGCCCGCTCGATCTCCTCGACCGCCGGATACCATTCGTCGGCTGAGTAGTCTCTCAGCTCCGACATCGGATAGGCCAAGAGGCTGCGGCGGTCGGGGCCTTCGAACATCGCGCCCTGCTCGCTCTGAAGCTGGTCGGCAGCCAGCGCAACCAGCAGACCCGTGTCGCTCCCTCGCAGCGCGTATTCGATGAACTCCCTCAGGGCCGGCAGGCTGGTCTGGGCCAGCTTGCGGAGGCCCTCGCCGGGGAACTCGGCGCCAACGATCCCGTAGTCGTCTCCCCCCAGGCTCCGGCAGCCGTCCACGAGCCAGCCGCTGCCCTGGTAGACGAGGTGATAGGTCGCGAGGTCAATCACCCGGTAGTCGCCCGCCGAGCCGGGCAGAACGCTGGTCTGAATGCAATCGAGCAGCACGTGGGCAGGACTGACGCTCTCCACGGCTACGGCCGCCAGCGATAGCTCGCGGAAGGCCCGGTAGTACCCGCGAAGTCCCTCAGAGAGGTCTTGCTTCGCCGCGCGGGTGAGCAGCCGGTCCGGACTGGGCGCATCCGGCTGATTGATGCGCGCAATCATCTCCCGCAGAACCTGCTCCGCCTCTGCTGCGTTCCGGCGTCGGCGGTTCAGCTCAGATAGTGCGCTCGCGGCCTTGCGCCGGACAGAAAGGTCCTCGTCATCGAGCGCCTGCAACAGCGGGCCGACGGCACGTGCATCGCCGAGCGCGCCGAGAGCGGTGGCTGCGGCCGCGCGCACCTGTGCGTTTTCGGCCCCGAGAGCGGCCACGAGCGGCTCAAGGGCGGCGGGATCGCCGGTCTGTCCCAGGGCCTCCGCGGCGACGACGGCCGCCTGGATGTTGCCATCCTTTCGCGTGAGCAGGCCCTCAAGGGCTTCGACTGCTCCTGAGCCTCCGAGGTGAGCGAGCGCTGACGCCGCGGCCGCTACGACATTCCCGTCCTCGTGATCCAGCATCTCGGCGAGCGGCTCGACGGCCGCCTCGCCGATGCCACCAAGCGCTGAGGCCGCCGCCCAGCGTAGTGCGCCGCCTCCGGTGGCCAGCGCGTCAATCAGGGATGGAATGGCGCGCGCATCGGCGATCTCGCCCAGCGCCAGGGCCGCGCGTGTGGCCGTGGGCTGCCGGCCGGCGCGCACTGCGTTGCAGAGAGGGGTGATCGCCGGTGCGCCGATCTGCCCCAGCGCCTGGATGGCCCGCAGCGCGGTCTGCTCACCGCCGGCGAGTAGCTCGACCAGCCGCTGCACGGGCAGTTGACCGATAGCGCCCAAGGCCACGGCAGCCTCGCGCCAGAGACTGGAGTCGCTGTCGGCGAGCAGATCGAGAAGGGGCTGGACGGCGGGCGCGCCGATCTGCCTGAGTCCGTCCACGGCGTTAGCGCGCACCGTTGAGCTGGGGTCTCTGAGCGCGGCAACCAGCTTCTTCACCGCTGCCTCAGGATCGGTTGCGGCCACGCTGATGGCGGCACTGGCGGGGACCGTCGCCTCTCTGTGCGTCATCGCCTCCAGCAGGCTGTCGGCGAGAGGCTCGTCGAACTTCTCCAGCGCCCGGGCGGCTGCGACGCGTACCGCCTCGCTCTCATCGCGAAGGGCCTGTTTCAGCGGCTCCACGGCCTCTTTGCGCCGGATCTGGCCGAGGGCCTTCGCTGCGGCAGCGCGGATAGCAGCATCGGGATCGTCAAGCGCCGCCACGAGAGGAGCTACCCCGTGTCGGTGGCCGATCTGGCCCAGGGCTCGGATTGCCGCGATAACCACGCGGGGCGCACGGCCCCAATCAGTGACCACGTCTATGAGAGAATCAACCACTGTATCCTCGCCGATGGCTCCCAACGCTTCGGCCGCTTGCGCCTGAACGCGCTCATCTTCATCGTCGAGCGCCGAGGCGAGAGCCGGGAGTGCTTCGGCGGCTCGAAGCTTGCCCAGGGCCTCAGCGGCGTGCCAGCGCACGATCCCGGCGGGATCGGCGAGCGCGGCTATGAGAGGCGCCACCGCGGCCGGGTCTCCTACGGCGCCGAGCGCCTGAGCGGCCCGCCAGCGCACCAGATGCTCGTCATCCGCCAACGCGCCCAGTAAGGGCTCGACCGCCGCAGGGTCTCTGAGGCGGCCCAAGGCGCGGGCTGCTTCTGCACGCAGTTGGACATCATCGTGGGCGAGGGCAGCGACCAGCGGCTGCACGGCCGAGGCGCTGCCTATGCGGCCCAGGGCGCGAGCGGCTTCGAGGCGCACCTGCCAGTCGGGATCGCTGAGCGCCGAGCAGAGGGTCTGCATAGCCGCCTGGGTTGGGTTCTCGGCGAGCGCACGCAGGGCATCCAGGCGCTGCTGCCAGTCGCCATCCTCGTACTGCTCGATGAGTGCCTGGACATCGGCAGCGGCGTGCTCGGCGATAGCCGGCGAGGTTGATATCACCATTGGAACGACGAGAAGCACGCTCCAGAGCTTCATGCTGGTTTTGCTCCCCAATCGCGGCGGCGGTCCGAGTGTCGGCGCGGTTGCCGCAGACTCTAACACGGCACTTGGCACAAGTCAACAATGAACACCCTTTCGCGTCAACGTCGGTGCCGCTAAGGAACGACCTCGCCCTCGCTAGCTCGTCAACCCCTGCTCTTGCGGGGAGGCTCTTCGTCAGCTTCAGCGTACCAGCATAGCGGCACCCCCAGTGACATTCGCGACGGAACTGAGAATGACAAAGTGATCTTGGAGCCTGACCCAGAGCAAGCGCCACATCTGCGCGACATGTTCGAGATGTACGCGGCGGGCAACAGCCTGCATGCGATCACGCGCGAGATGAATCGCCTCCGTGATGCGCGAACTCCCTGCGCTGATCATTGAAGAGATAACCGTGCACGAGGACCATGTCGAGCTCGTGTACTCGATCCCGCTGCCTCCGCCAGAACCGAGAAAGCCTCCGCAAGATGGCAGCCGCGGAGGCCGAGATAACTTCGTCATGAGCCTGGCGGAGGGGGAGGGATTCGAACCCCCGGTGCCCGTGAAGGCACAACGGTTTTCAAGACCGTCACCTTAAGCCGCTCGGTCACCCCTCCGCTGGACTCAATATACCCGGTTGCGGCGTGCAAGTCAACGCACGAGCAGGGGGAACTCACCCAGGCAGAGTCGGAGCAGGAGCTCCGACCTACAAGGTGATGACCCGGTCGGCGGCCTCGTCGTACCAGTGCTGGCAGGTGAACAGGAGGACCTGGGTGTCGTCGGCGAGCGCGCGTATCATCTCGACCGCCGCCTGCCGCCTCTCAGGATCGAAGTTGACCAGCGGATCGTCCATGAGCACAAGCGGCGGCTCGCGCTCCCACAGCAGGCGCGTCAGAGCCAGCCTGGCAGCCAGGAAGATCTGCTCGCGGGTTGCACAGCTCGCCTCGTCCTCCAGGTTCAGCACGTCGCCCTTCTCGTTCGAGTACACCTGCGGCTCCAGCGTGGTCCTGTCAACGGTCACCGCGTCATAGCGCCCGCCGGTGAGGCGAGAGATGAACTCGCCGATTGCGGGCTCCAGGTCGTCAGCCGCGGTGGACATCGTCGCCAGGTGGGCCTGCTCGAGCAGCTCCACGGCAAGCTCCATGGCCTCGCGGCGCTCCTGGAG
>CBFDBV010000433.1:0-4267 GCA_965603135.1 uncultured bacterium | reverse complement strand
TATGAGCGCCAAGCAGCCGGCTAAGATCGAGGACATCCTCAGCCGGGTCAAGGCTTACTGGCCCAAGCCTCAGATCGCGCGCCTCCAGGATGCCTACGAGTTCGCCGCCGAAGCTCATCGAGACACCCCCGCGCGCCTGACCGGCGATCCCTTCATAACCCATCCCCTTGCGGTGGGCGGGATTCTCACCGAGATCGAGGCTGAGCCCGACACGGTCATCGCCGGACTTCTGCACGACACCGTGGAGGATACCGACACAGAGCTCGAGGACATCCAGGGACGCTTCGGGGACACAGTCGCAACGCTGGTGGACGGGGTGACGAAACTGACGCGCCTGGACTTCACCAGCAGACAAGAGGAGCAGGCGCGAAACCTGCGCAAGATGCTGCTGGCGATGGCGCAGGACCTCCGGGTGATCCTGGTCAAGTTCGCCGACCGCCTTCACAATATGCGCACGCTGGATCCGCTCCCGCCGGACAAGCGGGAGGCCACGGCGCACGAGACGCTGCACATCTTCGCCCCGCTCGCCCATCGCCTGGGCATCTGGCGGCTCAAGTGGGAGCTGGAGGACCGCGCCTTTCGACATCTGAATCCCGATCGCTATTTCGAGATAGCGCGCCTGCTTGGCGAGGGCCGCGCGGATCGGGAGCGCAAGATCCAGGAGGTCCGAGCAGCGGTCAGGGACCGGCTCTCCAGCGAGGGCATCGAAGCCCAGGTGCAGGGGCGCGCCAAGCACATCTACTCCATCAGCCAGAAGATCGAGGAGCAGGACATCCGTTTCGAGGACATCGCCGACCTGGCCGCAATCCGGATCATCACCGAGTCGGTGGCGGACTGCTACGGCTCGCTGGGGCTGGTGCATGACCTGTGGATGCCGATCCAGGACGCGTTCACCGACTACATAGCCAAGTCGAAGTCGAACAAGTACCAGTCGCTGCACACGAAGGTGATCGGGCCGGACAAGCACCCGCTCGAGGTGCAGATTCGGACCCGGGAGATGCACCGGGTTGCGGAGTACGGCGTGGCCGCGCACTGGCGCTACAAGGAGGGCATCCCGCCCAGGCGGGACCGCGTGGACGAGCAGATAGAGACGCTCCGCCAGGTGCTGGACCTGGAGGGCGACCTCGCCGAGAGCCACGAGTTCCTGGAACTGCTCCAGGTGGACCTGTTCAACGACCAGGTGTTCGTCTTCACCCCCAACGGGGACGTGGTTGACCTGCCGGCGGGCGCGGGGCCTATTGACTTCGCCTACCGCATTCATACCGAGGTGGGGCATCACTGCGTGGGCGCGCGCGTCAACGCCCGCCCGGTGCCGCTGACTTATGAGTTCAAGAACGGCGACATCGTGGATATCACGACCTCGCCGACGGCCGAGCCCAGCCGCGACTGGCTGGAGCTGATAAAGAGTTCGAAGGCGAAGTCGAAGGTACGCCGTTTCCTGCGCTCCAAGATGCGGGCCGAGAACGTGGCCGGTGGGCGTCAGGCGCTCCAGGAGGCGCTCAACCGCCATCCCCGCGCCATCCGGGACCGGGTCAACCTCGACGACCTGAAGAAGATGGCGCGGGAGCGCAACTTCACCGAGACCGAGGACCTGCTGGCCGCCATCGGCTACGGCGAGGTGGAGGCCGACACCGTGGTGCGCGACCTGGTGGCCGAGGTCACCCGTCCCGGCAGCCTTGCCGAGGAGGCGGAGCAGCTCCTGCCCCACGAGGCCGCCGAGGTCCCAGCGGTGCAGGCGACGGGCGAACTGATCACCGTCGAAGGCTTCGACGGCTTTCACTGCCGTCTGAGCAAGTGCTGTGGCCCGCTTCCCGGCGACGAGATCACTGGCTACGTCACGCGCGGGAAGGGTCTCACCATCCACCGCAGTGAATGCAAGAACCTGCTGTACCGGGCCGAGCGCGAGCCCAACCGGATTATGCCGCTGAACTGGTCGGATAAGACCCGTGACGCGACCTTCCGCCACGACATCGAGATCGCCGCCGTTGACCGCGTCGGCCTGCTCTCTCATATCACCGCCATCATCAGCGATGCCGGCATCAATATCGCGTCCGCCGACACGCGCACTACCGACTCGGGCCTGGCGCATCTTCGTCTGACCCTGGACATCCGCCGCCGGCGGGACTTCGAACACGTGATGGAGCGCCTGCGACAACTCATAGACGTGGTGAGCGTTCGCCAACTCGCCCGCAGCCGATGAGCCCGGCCGCGATGGCCGGCTCGCGAGGACAGTCCCCTGAAGCATGGCCGCCGTGGCCCTAGCGAGGGCCAGCCCCCGACGGCGTGCCGCAACTTTTCCCCCGGATGGGTCTCTAAGACTGGGAGAGGGGGACAGCCCAGCTTTTTTCCCGCCTCGGCGGGACGAAAAGGGGGACAGTCCCCGGGCTTGCCCAACATCAATCCACCGAATGCAGCGCCAGTGCGCGAGCATGGAGGAGCCCCGACCTTGCCCATCCCGCTGATGGACCTGGCCTTGCAGTACGACGGCCTGCGCGAGGAGATCCTGGCCGCCTTCGATCAGGCCCTGCGGGGTATGCACCTGAACCTGGGGCCGAATGTGCAGGCGCTGGAGGAGGAGTGGGCGGCCTACTGCGGAGCACAGCACGCGGTGGGCGTGGGCAGCGGCACCGACGCGGTTCATCTCCTGCTGCGCGCGCTCGGGATCGGGCCGGACGACGAGGTCATAACCGTCTCGTTCACCTTCTTCGCCACCATCGAGGCCATCATCCACGTCGGCGCTACGCCCGTGCTGGTGGACATTGACCCGCAGACCTTTTGCATTGACGCCGCGAAGGTGGCCGAGAAGATAACGCCGCGGACCAAGGCGATCATCCCCGTGCATCTCTACGGCCATCCGGCGGAGATGGACGCGCTGAAAGAGACCGCCGAGGAGCGAAACATCTGGGTCATCGAGGACGCCGCCCAAGCGCAAGGGGCGCGATACAAAAACCGCCGCGTGGGGAGCCTGGCGGATGGCGGGGCCTTCAGCTTCTACCTCAGCAAGAACCTCGCAGCATACGGCGAGGGCGGCATGATCACCACCGACGATGAGGTGGTCGCTCAGGAGATCCAGGAGCTGCGCGTGCACGGCGGGACCGAGAAGTACGTCCACCGCCTGGTGGGCTACAACAGCCGCCTGGACGAACTCCAGGCGGCCGTGCTGCGCATCAAGCTGCGCCGACTGGAGGGGTGGAACGAGCTGCGACGCAAGCACGCGGCGAAGTACAACGAGCTGCTGTCGGACCTGGAGGTGACGCTGCCCACCGAGCAGCCGTGGGCGCATCACGTCTACCACCTTTACACGATCCGGACGCCGCGGCGCGACCAGATAGCGGCAGCCCTCACGGCGGCCGACATCGGCTACGCCGTGCACTACTGCCGGCCGTCGCACGTGCAGGAGGCGCTGCGGCAGTTCGATCTCGACCCGGCAGACTTCCCAGAGACTGAACGGGCCGCGGACGAGGTCATCTCGCTGCCGGTATACCCGGAGCTAACCGACGAGCAGATAGAGCGCGTCTGCGAGGTCGTGCGCGAGGCGCTGGGCTCCACCTGAAGTCCAGCGTTAGCTCACACTCGTGAGCCCGCAGGCTCTACTTGGGCAGCTCCCGAACGCCGGCTGCCGAAATAGCTTAGTTGGAGAAATCCGTGGTATTATGGAGGGGCTAAGATGAAACGGTCCGCCGGTTGGAGAAATGTGGTTGTGAGCACCCATCTCCAACGAAAGGCGGACCGTAAAGATGACTTATATCGGCATGGACGTGCACAAGGGTACTTCGACGCTGGAGTGTTTGGTTCCTGCCGGCAAGGAGCGGGTTTCGCTGAAGATATATACCAAGCGCGAGGACCTGGCCCGCAAGCTGGCCGACCTGCCGCAGCCCTGGGTGGTGGCTCTGGAGGCCACCTACCACTCGCCTGCGGTCTGCAACTGGCTGACAGAGCTGGGCGCCGAGATCCACCTGACTGATCCGCAGAAGCTCTCCAAGCTGGCCAAGCTGCGCCCGGCCAAGACCGACCGCACGGACGCCGAACTGCTTCTCCACGCGCTGGTGCACGAGTACCTGCCCGAGGCCTATCTGGCGCCACCGCACGTGGTCGAACTCCGGGCGCTGAGCCGGGGGCGACAGAAGCTGGTGGAGAGGTGCACCGCACTGCGCAACCAACTGCGCGCGGCCTTCGCCCACGCCGGCCTGCAAGTGACGGTCAGCGACCTGCGCGGCAAGCAGGCCCAGGAGATGATCCCGACCTGGTTGGCGCAACTGCCGGAGCT
>CBFDBV010000432.1:0-4268 GCA_965603135.1 uncultured bacterium | reverse complement strand
GCCCGACCTACGGTCGTGAGCCGTCAGTCGGTGGTCGGATGTCGGATGTCGGAGGTCGGGAGATGCCGACTACCCAGGAGCAGATGGATGTGCTGATCCGCGCACGCTACTCGATCCTCTACGTGGTCTCGTGGGAGGAGGATCGGGTGGAGAAGACCATCGCGGAGATCGCAAAGAAGCGCGAGAAGAAGCTGTATACCTGGACCATCACCCGCGGGCTTATTGAGCAGGGCGAGGGGCAGAGCGATCCGACCACCAGCGACCCGCTCAAGGCCCTCGACTTCATCATGGAGGCGGACGATTCGGCGCTCTTCATCCTGCGCGACTTCGACCCGTTCCTGGATGACCCGGTGGTCGAGCGCAAGCTGCGCGATGTCGCCCACGCGCTCCGGGCCAGCTACAAGACGCTCATCATCGTCTCACCCGTGCTCAAGATCCCCTCGCACCTGGAGAAGGACGTCACGGTCCTTGATTACACGCTGCCCGGCCCGGCGGAGCTGGGCAAGCTGCTCGACAACATCATCGCCCAGGTCTCGGACAACCCCAACATCAGGATCGAACTCGACGAGCAGGGCCGCGAGCAGGTGGTGAAGGCCGCCCTGGGGCTGACCGCCTCGGAGGCCGAGAACGTCTTCGCCAAGGCGCTGGTGCTCAACAGCGCGCTGGACCTGGGAGACATCGAGGTCGTGCTCGCCGAGAAAGAGCAGATCATCCGCAAGTCGGGCATACTGGAGTTCTATTCGGCCTCCGAGCAGTTCGCTGAGATAGGCGGCTTGGCTAGCCTCAAGGACTGGCTGATGAAGCGTGGGAAGGCCTTCAGCGAGGCGGCGCGCAAGTTCGGCCTGCCCGAGCCGAAGGGCTGCCTGCTCATCGGGGTGCAGGGCTGCGGCAAGAGCCTCTCGGCCAAGGCGGTCGCGGGCCTCTGGCACCTGCCGCTGCTGCGCCTGGACGTGGGCTCGGTGTTCGCGGGCGTGGTCGGCTCCTCGGAGCAGAACATGCGCCGCGCCATCCGGCTGTCGGAGTCCATCGCCCCGTGCATCCTGTGGCTCGACGAGCTGGAGAAGGGCTTCGCCGGCACGCAGAGTTCCAGCTTCTCTGACGCCGGCACCACCGCGCGCGTCTTCGCCAGCTTCATCACCTGGCTCCAGGAGAAGACCTGCCCGGTCTTCGTCATCGCCACCGCGAACGACATCAGCGCCCTGCCGCCTGAGTTGATGCGCAAGGGCCGCTTCGACGAGATATTCTTCGTGGACCTGCCCTCGAAGGCGGAGCGTGAGGAGATCTTCCGCATCCACGTGGCGAAGAGGAACCGGGACCCGGGCGAGTTCGACCTGGCGGAGTTGGCGCAGGTCAGCGCGGGCTTCTCGGGGGCCGAGATCGAGCAGGCCGTCATCTCCGGCCTCTACGACGCCTTCGATCAAGAGCGCCAGCTCACGCAGGAGGACCTGGTGCGCAACATCAAGAACACTGTGCCGCTGTCAGCCACGCGCAAGGAGGACATTGACGCTCTGCGCGAGTGGGCCGACACGCGGGCGCGTCCCGCCTCGACGCACGAGACCGAGGAGGTGGCCGCGGCCGAGCGCAAGATCGAGCTGTGAGCGACGCTGGGAGAGGAGTGCGTGAAGAGATGTCCTGCGGCATTGCGTTGGGATTCGCGCTGGTGGACCTGGCCATCTTCCTGGTCGCCAGCGGAGCGACAGGCGTGGCCCTGGGAGCAGGCGCGAAGGCCGCGGCCGATCACGCCACCAGGGAGCGCCTTCGCCAGGCCATCCGTGAGGCGGCCCTGGAGGCCTTCGGCTCGGAGGAGATCGTGGAGAGCGAGGCTGAGGAGATCGAGCGGCTCATTGCGCAGGGCGGGGCGGACGGTGACTTCGGCGACGCCGAGGTACTGGTGCGGACCGACAATGACGACATCATCGGCCTCAAGCGCGACAAGAAGAGCATCTACCAGGTGGTCGCCAAGTGGCGGCCGAGCGTGGCGGATCGCCTGAGAGTGGACGCCTCCGGCGTGGAGGGCAAGTATCGCCAGCGCTACGCCTACCTGAAGATAAAGAAGGAAGCCGAGAAGCTGGGCTACCAGGTGGCGGAGGAGGAGATCCTGCCCGATCAGAGCATCCGGGTGCGCGTGCGCAGGTGGGACTGATGCCCGAGCCGGCGCGCACCATCGGAGCCTACGAGATCGAGCGGCAGCTCGGCACCGGCAGACACGGCCGGACCTTCCTGGCTCACCTGCCCACCGGCGAGAAGGCGGCGCTGCGGGAGATCGCCTGCGACAGCCTCGCTACGGCCCAACGCATTACCACCAACCTTGACCTCAAACGCCTGGCCACCGTGATCGCCGGCCTCTCCCACATCGGCCTTGCCAACACGCTGGAAATCTGCGGCGTCGGCAAGCGCGTGTACGTGGCGCAGGAGTTCCTGGACACGCCCTCGCTGGCGAGTCTCCTGGATGAGGGCGGGCCCCTGCCGGTCGAAGAGGTCTGGCGCATCGGCTGCCAACTGCTGACTGCCCTGGAATTCGGGCACTTGCGGGGCTTGCTGCACCTCGATCTTCGCCCCGAGAACGTTCACTATGACCGGGAGCAGCAACACGCGGTGCTGACCGACTTCGGGCATATGCAGCTTCTGCTGGAACTGCGCCCGCAGCTTGCGCTCGCGCAGGTGGCCGACCGCCATCACACTCCCGAGATACATGAGGGCTACGAGCCGACGCCGGCGTCGGAGGTCTACTCCATCGGCGTCATCCTCTACCAACTGCTCACCGGCCACCTGCCGTCGGCGCCGCATCTGGCCGAGGAGACGGCGAGCGGCGGCCGCTTCCAGTTCCTGGAGGTCGGTCGCGGGGCCGCCCAGGCTGAGCTTGAGAAGGACTGGCTGGAGCAGATCGCGGGGCAGTGGCCGGGCGTCGTGAGCGTGGTGCGACGCGCTCTGGCCCCCACGACTGCGCATCGCTACCAGCGCGCCAGCCGCATGCACGAGGCGCTGGCGCAGGCCCATCGGGCTGATGCGCAAGGCCTAACCTTCACGGAGGAACGGCAGGTCGTGGTGGCTGAGGAGCCGCGGCGCGAGGCTCCCAAGAAGGCCGTCCGCGTGGAGGGCGGCGTCAGGTTCTGCGAGAAGTGCGGCCGGCCGATCCCTCCGGGCTCCAAGGTGTGTGTGTCATGCGGAAGTCCCCGGCCGCGCCGGGCCGCCATCAAGCTCGCGCCGCAGCGCCGCGAGCCGGAGTCGTACTTCCAACGTCACGCCGACCATCTCCTGGTCGAGGGTAAGTACGAACAGGCGGAGGAAGCGTACCGGATGGCGGCGCAGCGGCGCCCGGACGATCCTGTGGCGCAGCGCGACCTTGCGGATGTGCTGGTCGTCAACCGGAAGTTCGCCGAAGCCGAGCAGGCGTACCGCTCGGTGCTGCGCAGCCATCCCGACGACCTGGAAGCGCGCCACGAGCTTGGCCGCGTGCTCGTCAACCAGGGCAAGGGGCGGGAGGCGGTGCATCAGTTCAAGAAGGTGCTCGCGGGCGAGCCCGATGAGGTGCTGCGGCTGTCCGCGCTCACCCAGCTCGGCGCGGCGCACGCAAGCTGCGGCGACTACGGCTCTGCGCGCGGAGTGTGGAAGCAGGTTCTCCAGGAGGACCCGAGCAATGCGCGTGTGCACTTCTGCGTGGCCAGCAGCTACCTGGCGGAGAACAACGAGGTGAGGGCGCGCAGGCACCTGCGTGAGGCCCTGAGGGCGGATCCCGACTACGGAGACGCCCGCAACGCGCTCCGCCAACTCGACCAGCGTGCGGAGGCAGAGTACACGCGGCAGGAGTTCCGGGACGGCATGGGACCGACCTTGTGGCTCGTGCCGGGTTTCTGGCGCCTCGGGCTGGCTATGTGGCTGGTTGACGCGGGGCTGCGGGGCATCGGCTCTCTGGTGGGCAGGGAACGCTGGGGCGGCCGCGCGACACGGGCCGCGCAGGAAGACGAGGAGCCGCCCGGCCGGAAGAGCGGGGAACGGCGATGACGCGTTTCCTGAGCGTCAGGGATGGCCTCGAGCCGCCGGCATACGCGCGCTGTCGCTCAACCCCCGTCAACCTTAACGAGCCCGCGTCAGCGCCGGACGCCGAGCTTGAAGGGGCGCACCGCGACGGCCTCCGGGCAATGCACTCGAGCTGCGATCCTCGCGGCACTGTCGCGCAGCCCTCCCTGCTGGACCTCAAGATCGAGCTGGCGCAGCGCGAGCTGCGGCATTGCCGCCTCTGCCCGCAGATGTGCGGCGTGGACCGGGCC
>CBFDBV010000431.1:0-4270 GCA_965603135.1 uncultured bacterium | reverse complement strand
GCTGTCATGGACCGGGTTGGACCACGATGAGGCGAAGCGGGAGGCGAACGCCAACGTGCTTGTGCTTTCGTCAGAGGAACAGGACTGGGTTCGAAGGATGGACCGGAGGCTGCAGCAGCAGGTCGACGAGTACGATCAGACCCTTGATGGCTCGGACAGCTTGCGAAAGCGATGGGAGCGCCACTGGATCGCCGACTGGTGTCGGCATGCCTTCGCAGAGGAATGGCCGATGAGCCTGCGGGACGCGGCGAGGGTCCTGTGGGAAGGTGAGGTCGCTGAGGGGTATTCCATGACCCAGCACGTCTGGATGCACAACCTCAAACAGGTGCTGGAGCAACGAAGCACGACAGCTCAGATGCCAACGCCGCTTGGCGAGTGGCTCGTGCGGCTGCAGGATCGGCTGTGCGCAGGCGTGCCGGAGGCAATCGACAGTGCGGATGTGTTCAGACTGGACGAGACACAGCAGCGAGTACTGGACGACGCCTGGGATGCGATACAGTCCGAGGCCGGGCAGGAGCTGACACGCCTGGAGCAGGCTGCGCTGGTCTATCTCAGCATGACAAGAGCCTTCGCGGGGAAGCGGCTGGCGGAGCTTGGTGGGGAGATACTCATGACGGTGGCCCTCAGCAAACGCCCCTGGATGCCCGTCCATTCCACGGCCTGGGATCGACCCGCTTGGCGCGGAGCAGTTGGGCTTGCGATCGAGGGACGTTCCGCGCCGCTCATTTCGCTGATGCTGGCCGCGACGGGACGCAGCCTGGGTGCCCTGAGGATGTTGAGCACGGGCGGTGAGGGATAACCTACTGCGGTACTCCGGGGAGCCCGCCCCGCTACGTGGCAGCGTCGCAAGGCGTATCGACTGCTCAACCCCACCAAGCCGAGTTATGCACACACCAGAGCGTCAGGTGCAACTACAACTCCCAGGGGTACGAACATACTCGGAGCGGAGGTCATGTTGCGGTCCCCTTGCCGTGCAGCACGGGATGTTGGTCACGCGTTGGATCTGGGTGAGCTGGCCGCGGGGATGCGACAGGCCCGCGGCGGCCCGGCAGCGGGCAGCACCAGCTCGTGGGGTCGCTGAGACAGACTGTGGAGGTTGGGCTGTGGGGGCACCAGATGACCCGCGAGCCGTCATGAGTGCCGCGAAGAATCACATTGCTCGGCTCGCGTTGCCAGAGCTGACCTGCCCCCGTTTATGGTGCCAGGCCTTATGTGGTACTTCGGCTGTACGGTCTTGCCCCCGTCTTGGTGCCACCCAGGCGACGGCTCGAACCTCGGTATCCAGCTTCCAGGCGAGAGCCGCCAACTTCTGCGGAAAAGAGCCTACGAATCGCAAAGCCGACGTGCTACGACCATACCACCGCGAGGCTCAGACGGCTTCATTTCACCTGCTTACCCCTTGTTTGCAGCAGGACCATCCCTCACCAAAGGCGAAGGACCTGTCGGCCTAACCTTACGTTCGCTGAAAGGGGAAGTGTCGGATGATATCGTTGCAGGGAGGAAGTGTGCGTTGGGCAAGGGCGAAGACAGGCTCCGGCCGGGCGCGTATCTCCCGCTAGCACTCATTGTAGCTGCGGGCATTGCGGCGATTGGGCTCGGCCTCCATGCGCGCCGATCCGTGGACGGCCAACTCACCTCGCCACAGGAGGAGTCTCCCGCGCCAGCGCCGCGGACCGTGCCCCGTGGCATCCCCGGACTGATATCCTCGCTCGACGCCGAGGACAAGGCCCACCGCGACGCGGCGGCGGCCCAACTGGCCGCGCAGGGCTCTGCTGCTGTGGAGCCGCTCATCGGGGTCGTGCGCGACAGCCAGAAGCGCCACGCGCGCTGGGCCGCCGTGGACGCCCTGGCGCAGATAGGCGGCCCGTCGGTGGCCCCATTGGCTGCGGAGCTTCCCCGCATGGACGATGACGCGCGGTGGTACGCTGCGCAGGCGCTGGGCCAGATCGCGGACCCCCGCGCCATTGAGCCGCTGCTCGGGCTCTGTGGCACAGACAGCCCCGTGGTCCAGGTCGCCGCCTCTGACGCACTGGCGGCCATCGGGGAGCCTGCCCTCGAGCCCTTGATGGCCGCCCTCAAGGACCTGACGCCGTCGGTGCGCGCCATGGCGGCAGGTGCGCTCGGGAAGATAGGCGACAAGTGCGCCGGCGACCCACTGCTACCGCTGCTGGACGACGAAGATGGCGGGGTGCGCTCCTGGGCTGCCGTTGCCCTCGGCAGGATTGGTGAGCAGCGCGCCGTGCTGCCTCTGATCAAGCTGCTGGACGGCGACAGCAACATGGCGCGTGCCAGCGCCGCCAGGGCGCTCGGCGACGTGGGCGACCTCCGGGCCGTCGAGCCCCTGATCGGGCTGCTGGGCCGCGAGGAGCCAGGCATCAGTGTAACCGCCGGCGGCCGCGAGCGGCGGATCATGGGCATCGAGGAGGAGCGGAACTACAGGACGCGCGCCGCCGAAGCCCTGGGGAAGCTGGGCAGCAGGAAAGCGGTGCCCGCCCTGATCGAAGCGCTCCAGAGCAGCGCTACCTCTTCGTCGCTGGCGTGGGCGACGGCGACGGCTCTGGGCGAGATCGGGGATCCCCGGGCCGTCGAGCCGCTGATCGAGACGCTTCAGACACGCCACGACGCGGCTAAGCAGGCTGCGGCTGCACTCGCCAAGATCGGTGAGCCCGCGGTCGAACCCCTCCTCGAACTCGTGGACAGCGCCAACACGCTGGTCGCCAGGCAGGCGCGCCAGGCGCTCGAAGAGATGGGAGTGGAGGGACAGTCACCTTAGGTGACTGTCCCCTGCTGTCCACAGGTCGGACACACGGCGAAGTTGACAGGGTAGCGACGCTGCCGTAAACTTGCACTGACGGGCGGGAATCCGTCGGAGGGGCAGGCGGTGTGGCGGTGGGGAGCGGGCCCTGAAGCGGGACGCAGGGGGATGGAGATGGGCGCAGCAATCCGGCGATGTGCGTGCTGCCTGCTCCTGGGAGCGGCGTGCCAGATGGCCGGGCGGGCGGCAGAGGTGCAGTGGGACGTCCGGGTTGGGTTCGAGGGCCTCTACAAGAGGGGCGCCTGGGTTCCCATCTCCGTCGCCATCACCAACAAGGGCGAATCGCAGTCGGGCCGGATCGTAGTGCCCGTCACCCGCTCCGCCCGCGGCCACAAGCAGGTCCTCAAGTACGTCGTCCCCGTCGAACTGCCTCAGAACTCCCGCAAGCTACTCAGGCTCTACGTGCCCTCCGAGAGGCTCAGCCACGCCGCGCTCTACCTGGGCAGCGAGCGCGAGGCCAGGGAGTTGAGGGACACGCGGGAGGTGGCAGCGGAGGACACGATGGTGGTGGTGGTGACCGAGAACCTGTCGCTGCTGGGTTTCCTCAAGGGCGCGGCGGCGGCGGCCGCCCAGCCTGCCGGTGCAGGTGTTCGGCCATTCGGCCCCCGTGCTGGTCCTTCTCCGGGTTGGCGCGGCGGTCAGGCCCGCATCCAGGTCGCGCACGCGCTCTGGGGTGGCTTGCCCGAGTCGTGGCTGGGGTGGGACGGCGTGGACGCCGTGGTGCTGGCGAGCACGCGGTTCGCACAGGCCTCGCAGGAGGAGATAGAGGCGCTCGCGCAGTGGGTGAAGCTGGGCGGCACACTGGTGGTGCCGGGTGGGGCGCTGTCTCCGGCGATGGCGGGCGGCCCCCTCGGCAAGCTGCTGCCCATGCAGGTGACGGGAACTCGCACTGCCCCCGACCTCCAGCCTCTGGCGGCCTGGGTCGGCCAGCCCCTCAACAGGCAGGCCGTGCTGCTGGCGGCGGGCAGGCTGCGACCGGATGCCGCGGTGCTGTGCGGGAGCAGGGAGGAGCCGCTCGTCGTCTCGCGGCCGGTGGGCGGGGGCCGGGTCATTATGACCACCTTCGACTTCGCGGCGGAGCCGGTCAAGTACTGGGACGGGCAGATTCCGATGTGGCGGCGGATGCTGGCGCAGAGCATCTCGGAGGAGTCGGTGGTGGCGCTCGCCGAGCCGTGGCCCGGCTACTACCCGGGCTTCAGCCTGGGCAGTGCAGCCGCGTACACCGCGGCGGCCGAGGTGCCACCGATGTGGCTGATGATCGGCTTCCTGCTGGCGTACATCGTCGTGCTGGTGCCGGTCAACTACGTGGTGGTCAACCGCCTGGGCCGTCGCGAGCTGGCCTGGCTGACCACGCCCGCCATCATTGCCGTTTTCAGCTTCGGCGCCTACGGGGCTGGCTACGCCCTGCGTGGCGGGCAGACTCTGCTCAACCGCCTGGGCGTGATCGAGGTCGGG
>CBFDBV010000430.1:0-4270 GCA_965603135.1 uncultured bacterium | reverse complement strand
TGAGTGTCCGAAATGTGCTGAGGCCGAACAGGCAGGACACAGCCAGAAGCCATCCGAAGTCATTGCTGTGTACCCACACGAACGGTCGTGTGTCTCTGGCTGCAGCCTACCGCGCCGGTCGGCAGGGCCGCGGCCCCGGGCGGTTCGGCTCAATCCTCGACCACTATCGTGCGATAGTCATGCTTCTTCAGGTCAAACGTGATGGTGTTGCCCTGCTGACTGACAGGACCGCCGGTCTCGAAGTCCGTGGCGATGAAGCCGGGCTTCAGATTGAGGCGCTGGGCGTCAACGGTCAGCTTCACCTCGCCGCCCTCGGCCCAGTCGGTCACGATGATCACGGTCTTGCCCTCACCGCGATGCACGACGCTGCTGGTCTCGGTGCCCTCGATGGTCAGTGGGTAGTCCTTTCCCCAGTAGTTGTAGGTCCGGCAGCCCTGGGTACCTAGGCCGATCTCGAGCAGGAGCTTGCTGGTCTCGTAGCAGAGCCGGTGGTTGGTCATGCGTTCCTGGCGCTCTTCGTAGGGGATGTGGGTGTTGACGCCGTACCAAATGGGGATCAGCTCATGGGTCAGCACCACCCCGTTGAAGGTGCGGTGGATCCACTCGACCTCCTCAGCCGACCCTCCGTACCTGGCTCCCAACCCGATCACCACCGGCGCGCAGCCCGCCTGCCGACCCATGCAGGCGGCCCGGATGTGGTCGCGGCTCCAGCGCTCCTGGAAGTCGCTGCGACCGTAGTGCCACTCCCAGTCCAGACAGAACTGGGAGAAGGCCATCATGGGGATGACGGTGACGTTGGTCATGTGGGGCCCGACCATCGGGTGCCGGCCGGCCTCCAGGTACATGATGCTGGTGCGCCGCAGCATCTGGCGGGTGTTCAGGGCTGAGACGGAGGGCTGGACCTGCCCGTCGGGACGGCTGTAGGCCGATGAGGTGACTCTGTCCTTGACGGGGATCATAAAGAAGTTGTCAAAGTAGAGCCCATCGGTGAAGGTTACCATCTGCCTCTTGAGCCACCAGAGGGTGAAGTCCTGCCAGCTTGGCACCGGCTCCGTGCCGTAGCTGCGCCGATCCGCGATTCCCATCGGCCACACGCGCGAGTTGTAGTCCTCCATGGTCCACTCGTCCTGGAAGGTCTGGAACTCGGGGGTGCGGAAGGTCACCCCGCGCCCCTGGACGTACACCAGCATGCGCTGCGGCTGCTGCGACACCATGCGGAACCCCGCCTTGACCGAGGCCAGGTACTTATCGCGCGAGAAGTTGCTGAAGGCCTCCTCGGGGTAGCCGTCCACCCACTGCTCCGCGAAGGCGTAGTCCGGCTCACCCGTCCGCCGGCTCTCGGCGAACTTCTCCCAGAGGGTCAGATCGCGGCTGTGTGGGAACGGCTCGTGCACGAGTGAGCCAATGTAATGAGTCGAGCCGGCGATGGTGAAGGTCATCGCGCCCGGCACGTCGTGGCTAGTGCTCCACTTGCGCCAGTGGGCGGGGCGCGTGGGCATGGGCTTAGCCGGCGTGGCCTGCAGCCCGAAGACGATGCGGCGCGGGGCATCGGACAGTTCAGTCGGCTTCTGGATGATGCGCACGCGGATGGTCAGCACGCCACCCTCGCGCTCGATCTGCTGGCACGGCGTCTCCCCGTCCACCACCCAGTCACGGTCGTTCTCGGCGAACCAGCAGATGCCGCGCTCCTCCGCGCCGACCCAGATGTACGGGCAGAACGGACCGACAAGCTCGTGCTTGACGGTCTTCGAACTGTCCCAGACCACGCCCCTGCCCTCGGGCACATAGCCCGCGTAGTTGTCGCGGCAGTGCTCGCCGACCATGTGCGCCAGCGGCGCCATCTCGTCCTTGAGCGGGACCACCAGGTCCAGCCGATGCAGCGACCCCGCGCCGGAGAGCTCCAGCTCGCACAGCATCATGCCGTCGTAGTCCATTCGTGACGTGACCTCGGCGCGGGCGTCGCCGGCTGACCAGCGCGATTGGGCTGTGACGCGTGTCTCGGTCCTCTCGGCGAACCGTATGTCGTCGGCCTTGATCTCAAGTTGCCTGCCCCCGGCCCAGGCCTCGAAGCGGACCGGCTCCGCCAGGATCGCCTCACCATCCG
This sequence comes from uncultured bacterium, assembly GCA_965603135.1. Classification (GTDB taxonomy): domain Bacteria; phylum Armatimonadota; class Zipacnadia; order Zipacnadales; family UBA5352; genus CBFDBV01. The sequence continues at coordinate 2,166 of CBFDBV010000430.1, read as the reverse complement.
ATATCACTTGCTCCCACAGGCCCTGCCCGCTCATGGTATGCTCTCGCAGAACCGTGGACACGGTCCGCCCATCCACCTGCATCGGGGTGAACGGCGGGAGTATCAGGTCGCCGGTGCCGATCTGGTTGTTCTCCCACTCGAACTGCGTGCGCTCGAACTCGCGGACGAGTTCGTGGCTCAGAGCCTCTGGAGCGCCATCGAGTTGAAGGGCCAGCTCGTAGCGGCCGGTCGCCAGCTCGGGCAGGTCGGCGATGACCTCCGTGATGCCATCCTCGAACGGCGGCATGGCGACGGTCGCGAGCGCCGCCCCGCCCACGGGCCGCACCACCAGCCTCGCCCCGCGCACCGACTCGCTGCCCGCCAGCGCGTTGATGTCCACGCGGGCCTTCAGCTTCCTCTGACAGGGGTAGTGGCCGAAATCCAGTTGCACGGCCTCCCACGCGGCGGCCTCGGCGCTGGACCGGCAGAACGCCCTCGCGAGGCGCAGCTCCGATTCGCCCAGGCAGCGACCGAAGATCTTCACCTCGTCTATAGCGGTCTGCTCTCGCCTGTTGGTCGCCCCTATCTGGAAATACGGCCAAGTCAGGTCGCGCTCGGCCAGCGGCGGGTCAATCCCCCTGCGCCCTCTCACCAGGCCGTCCACGCACAGCGTGACCTCATCAGCGCGCCAGGTCATGACCACCCAGTGCCATTCGTCAGGCTTCCACGTGGGGACATCATCACGCGCGAAGATGTGTACACCCTGCCGGTACGGATACTGGATCATGAAGAACTGCACCTGCGTTGGTGCATCCTCGGTGTATCGCGCCATCTGAAACCCGAAGTAGCCCTTCCCCGCCCGCCCGTTCAGGAAGAACAGGTGGTTCCGGTCGCCTCCGCCCGGCTCGGCCCACCGCACCGGGTTCACCCACAGCGACACTGTGCCCTCACGGATGTTGAAGTTGCCTGCGTTCTCATACTCCAGCGCCACGCAGCCATCGCCGCCCAGGAGCGCCTTCCCCGACAGCCCCGGCACGAACTGCAGCTTGCTGTCCGGCTGCTCGACGGGCCGCGCCTCCGGCTTGCCGCCCGCGAAGTCCGCATCCGGGCCCTCATCGAAGCTGGCGTGAAACAGCAGCGCCTGCTTGATCCGCTCCAGCGGAGACAGCACCGCCCGCACCTCGGCCCACAGCTTCTCCGGCCTCGCCAGCGTCCAGGTAAACTCTCGGTGGAAGTAGATGGCAGCGCCGCCGGGCGCATCAACGTGGATGCGTGTGTAGATCTTCTCCTCCTCGTGGCACGCGGGATGATCGAGCACGACCTGCTGGGCGCGACCAGTGGGTATCTCGTAGGTCTCGGCCACACGCGCGTGCTGACTGGACTCGGGCTGGCTGTCAATCTGCACGCGCACGGCGAGCGGCTGGGCGTGTGGATTGAGAATGCGCAAGGTGTACTGCGCCCTGTTGCTGTCCGGCGCGCGGTTGGCCATCATCTGCGTGATCGGCGCGTTCGGCACCCAGCGCACAACGGACATCGTGTCCCGCGAGGCGAACTGCGTCGCCAGTGGTGCCCAGTCGGCCTGCTCTCCCGGCCTCTTCCAATTGCGCGCCAAGCGCACGGCCCACACCTGCCCCGCCAGCGGCGCCTTGACGCCCAGGCTCTCCAGCGACACCGACCCCTCGAAGTGCCACCAGCCGCCGATTAGCTCGCCCGACAGCCGCCAGTCCCCTCGCCAGTTGGCCGACGGCTCGTGCTGTTGGTCGAAGATAGCCCCCAGCGAGTTGAAGATGCCCTGGTGAACGCCCCGGCCCTTCTCACCCGGGTGAGGATCGAGCCAGACCTCCACGCTGTCGTCCTTGATGGTGCGTAGGTCCCTGTCATCCTCGGTGGGCCGCACGTTGGCGACCAAGGTGCCGTCCGGCGGCGTTTCGCTCTTGACTGCGAAGTAGATCCGCTCATCGTCCCCGGCCAGCCAACTAATGGCGCGCCGAGCTGACAGCGCCGTGCTCCCGGCTGGCACCACGCCCACCATGCGCACCGCCCCGGCCCACTCGTCCTCGTGGATCGTACCGTCAATGACGGGCGCCTGGCTGGTCGGCGGCAGTGCGATCTGGGGTGACGCAAACCGTGGCGTGTCAGCACAGCCGACGGTGCTCATCCAGGCAACGGCGGCGAAAGCGACTCCTA
>CBFDBV010000429.1:0-4271 GCA_965603135.1 uncultured bacterium | reverse complement strand
TGCACCTGCGGCTCTCCGAACTCCTCGGCCGTGTAGTACGCCACGCCCACGTTGAAGCCGGAGGTGGTCGGGATCTCCTCGGTGCCGATCAGGTCAACCGAGCGCCTGTCGTCGTAGTACGCCGGTTCCACGCTCTCCTGGTCAACCCATCTCGCTGCGCTCATACTCGTATCTCCTCCGCTGGCACGCCCCGGTTTGCCACGTTAAGTCAGCTTCGGCGCTCGGGCCGCTTTATCCTTCGCGGCCCCCGAGGTGCCACTCGTTCAGCAGGGATGAGTCCGCGTGGCGTGGAAGAGAGTACTCGGCAGAAGCTCGCGCAGGTCGGGCATCCTGCCCGACACGAACGGTCCAGCGGACGGGAGGCGCATCAATGAGACAGCGAACGGTTCTCCTAGTTGCTACCATCACGATCGTCGCGAGCGGCTGTCACGCCCAGGACCTCACCATCGTGGCAAACGGTGAGAGTTCCTACGAGATAGTGCTGGGCGCGGAGTCCACCAAGATCACCAGGTACGCGGCTGATGAGCTGCAGACCTGGATCGAGGCTGCAACGGGCGTCGAGCTTCCCATCGTCGGCGCGCCAACCCCCGACCACAAGCAGATCTACCTGGGCGCGTCGTCCGCACCGGCGGACTGGAACCTCAGTCTTGACGGCATCACCGGCGCGGGCTTCGTGGTCAAGACCGTGGGCGAGGACCTGGCAATGGTGGGCGTGGACCGCGGGCGGCACCCCGAGAGGATCGGCGGCACCACGGCTCCGAGTCTCTGCGGCACTATGAACGCCGTCTACGACTTCCTCGAGGAGCAGGTCGGCGTCCGCTGGTACTGGCACGACCCCCTCGGCGAGATCGTCCCGCGGCTCGACGAGCTGAAGGTGCCGCCCCTCAATTACACCGAGCAGCCGGACTACATCTACCGGGAACTGCCCTACGGGCCGATGGCGGGCGACCGGCAGGCCGCCAGGGGGCAGTGGGGGCGCCGCCAGCGCCTCGGTAAGAGCATCTCGACTTACCACTCGCACGCCTGGTTCAGGCACCTCGACATCGAGGAGTACGCTGCCGAACACCCCGAGTACTACGCCCTGGCCAACGGCTTGCGCATCACCCGCTACTACTCCGGCCATCACGGCGGGCAGGTGTGCACCAGCAATCCCGAGGTCGTCAACGTCTTTGCGGAAAAGTGCAAGCAGTACTTCCGCGACCACGCTGATCGCACGATGTGCTCGGTGTCACCCAACGACGGCGGCGGCTTCTGCACGTGCGCGGACTGCACCACGCTCGACCTGGCCCACTGGCCCGAGGACAGCAGCCGTGCCGGTCATCCGCAGATGGCCGACCGCATGATGACCTTCTACAATCAGATCGCCGAGCAGGTGGCCCGCGAGTTCCCCGACCGCTATCTGGGCGCCTACGTCTACAGCTACTACGTGGCCCCGCCGCTGAAGGTCAAGCCGCACAAGAACCTCGCCTTGGTGCTGGCCATCAACAGCGCCTGGCGCGGCGGCGGCGGTGACTTCTGGACCGATGACCGCGAGATCATTGATGGCTGGTGCGCCGCCCACGAGTATATGTTTATGTATGACATCTTCTACAGCGCCACCCGGGGCATGGGCCTGCCCGCGCCCATCGTCAAGCACACCATCGAGCGCATCAAGCACCTCAAAGATGTCGGAATGCGCGGCGGCTACCTCTACATCGGCCCGACCTGGGAGGTGCTCGGCCCTGGAGCCTACGTCATGGCCAGGCTCCTCTGGGATGCCGACGCGGACGCCGAGCAGATCGTCACCGAGTACTACGGCGACCTCTATGGCCCGGCCGCCGGCCAGGTGCGGGCCTTCTATGAGCTGGTCGAAGAGGCCTGGGTGAAGTCCATCGCCGGCGAGCAGTCGGACCTCCCGCCTCAAGCCGCCTACTACCTGGAGAAGGGGGGCGCCAGCGAGTCGCTTGGGCGGCTCATCGCCACCTGGCAGCCGATTCTCGAGCGCGCCGGTCAGCTCCTGAAGGAAGCCGAGGACGCAGCGCGCAGCGATGAAGAGAAGCAGCGCGTTGAGCGCGTGCTGGATCACTTCCAGCTCGCGCGGGCAACCACCGAAGCTCTGATGGGCATCGCCGACTTCGAGCGGGAGCGCGAGCCCGACCCGGCGGCTGCCGCGCGCGTGAAGGCCGCCATCGAGACCAGGGAGGCTGTCCTGAGCAAGATAGGGGAAAGCTACTCCCCGTCCTTCCGCGAGTGGGTGCGCACCAATGACGACCGAGTACGCTCTCCGCTGCGGCCCACCGCCGCCTTCTTCGCCCTCGCTGGCGAGGCGAGCCGCACGAAGATCTACGCCCGGCGCGCAGACCCGGCGCCTGAGATTGACGGCAGTGATGAGGACAAGGCGTGGCAGAAGGCCTCATTCGTGTCCTTCCGCGAGAACATGGGCGCCAGGGATGCTGCCGCGCCTACGCACGCCGCCCTCGCCTACGATGACTCCGCGCTGTACATCCTCTTCCGCTGCGATGAGCCGAACATGGACAAGCTCAAGCAGGAGGCATTCCCGCGCGACAACTCCGAACTGTTCAACAGCGACAACGTCGAGGTGTTCGTGGACCCCGACGGCGATGGTGAGAGCTACTATCACTTCGCCATCAACGCCGGCGGGGCGATCTATGACGCTCTGAATCCGTCCGCCGACGAGCACGACAGCTCCTGGAACGCGGCGTGGCAGGCCTCGGTCAGCGTCGGCGAGGCGGGCTGGAACGTAGAGTTGACGATCCCGCTCGCCACGCTCGGCGTCCAGCAGGTGGCTGAGGGCGACAGTTGGCGGCTGAACCTGCACCGGACCCGCCGCAGCACCACCGACCGCAGTGAATACCAGGGGATGTCGCCGACCCTCGGCGGCTTCCATCAGCCCGACAGGTTCGGCGAACTGATCTTCGGCGAGCCGAAGGCGCCGACCGGCGAGAACCTGCTCAGGAAGTGGCCGTTCGATAGGTTCCAGGTGGGCGAGGACATCACGGAGGTCCTGCGCGTCGGCGGCGAGGGGGAGTACTCGGTCGAGATCACCGATGACCGGGCCTTCGTCGGCGAACGAGCGCTCAAGATCACGGTCGGCCACAACTCCCATGCTTCGTTCAGCTACTACCCCTTCATTGAAGAAGGTAGCTACCGCTTCTCGATTCGCTACTACGCTGACCCGCTGGGCCAGCCGGACCCCGGCCGGCCGGCCGAGGCGCCGGTCAGTCGAGTGATCTTCCGCACCAAGGGCGGCAAGGCGGTCAGCGACAGCAAGCAGTACTCCTGGACCCGCTCGCCCGCCGAGCAGGCACAGGGACGCTGGGCGGACCACAACCACGTCTTCCGCACGCTGCCCGGCACCGAGCGCATCACCATCACGGTCTTCATCCACCGGCCCGGCACGTACTGGCTGGACGATGTGTCGCTGAAGCGACTGTGAGACCAGCCGCCCGAACACGAGGTGAGGCCGCTATGAGCAGCAAGTTCGACCTCTCGCAGGTCCTGAGCGTGGAGACGTGGGCGGGGATTACCGAGCTGCGCGTGACCGAGCCGCAGGCGATCCGCCGGCACGCCAGGCAGCGCGGGCGCCGCGACCGCATCGCCCCGGACGGCAAGCTCGTCATCCTGGCGGCGGATCATCCGGCGCGCATGGTGGTGGATGTGCAGCCCGGCGACGGGCGCATGGCGAACCGCCGCGGCTACCTCGCGCGCATCCTCAGCGTGCTCGAAGAGGGCAACGTGGACGGCGTGATGGCCACGCCCGACGTCATCGAGGAGCTGATGGCCGCCGACCTGCTGCGCAGCCGCGCCCGCCAGCCCAGCCTTCTCGATGAGAAGGTGCTGCTCGGCTGCATGAACCGCGGCGGCCTGGCGCAGACCGTGTTCGAGATGGATGACCGCTTCACCGCGTACACGGTCGAGGGCCTGGCGCAGATGAACCTCGATGGTGCGAAGATGATGTTCCGCCTCGATCCCTCGGACCCGGGCAGCCTCGAGACCAGCCGCGCCTGTGCCCACGCGATCAATGAGTGCCACGAGCGCGACCTCGATGTCTTCCTGGAGACCTTCATGGTCGAGCGCACCGAGCGGGGTTACGTCGCCATCCGCGAGCCACGCGCGTTGATGAAGGCGGTGTCGGTGGCCTCGGCGCTGGGCACCAGCTCCCTGCGCACCTGGCTCAAGCTGCCCTACTGCGAGAACTACGAGCTTGTCGCGGGCGCCACGACCTGCCCGATCCTGATGCTGGGGGGCGCGGCGCGCGACGACCAGTTAGC
>CBFDBV010000428.1:0-4276 GCA_965603135.1 uncultured bacterium | reverse complement strand
ATCTCTTTTACTCGACCGCCGACCGCACCTATGAGGCCACGCGCGGCGTGCACGAGCTTGACTGGGACGGCAACGAGGTCTGGTACTACCGCTGCCCCGTGGATCACGATCACAGCCGCCTGCCGAACGGCAACAGCCTGATGAACTGCCGCGAGGAGATCATCGCCGCCGACGTCTACTATGACACCGGCTACCCCGACTACCGCTGCTGTTACAGCCCCTTCATCATCGAGGTCAGCCCTGACAAGGAGGTCGTCTGGGAGTGGCATGGCCACGAGCACATGGCGGAGCTTACCGAGCTGGTGGGCCTCGAGTTCCCGCGGCCCGATGAGGACTGGGCGCACTGCAACACCGCGCAGGGCATCCCCGAGAACGAGCTGGGCAAGGGCGATCCGCGCTTCCGGGCGGGCAACGTGATGTTCAGCTACCGGACGCTGGACACCATCGGCGTCATTGACCGGGACACGGGCGAGATCGTCTGGGCCTGGGGCCCCGGCGAGCTGGACAAGCAGCACCAGCCCAACATGCTGCCCACCGGCCACGTGATCATCTTCGACAACGGGACGGCGCGGAAGTTCTCGCGCATTGTCGAGATGGACCCGGCGACCGGGGAGATCATGTGGGAGTATATGGGCGATGCGCCGGAGAGCTTCTTTTCTGGCGCGGTCTCGGGCCAGCAGCGCCTGCCGAACGGCAACACGCTGATTTGCTCGGGCGGGCAGGCGCGCATCTTCGAGGTGACGCTGGAGGGCGAGATCGTCTGGGAGTATCTGCTCGAGTATCATCATCCGAATGGCGGCGGGGGCTTCTACCGTCATTCCGGCCGCTACGCTCCGGAGTACGTGGAGCCGTTCCTGAGCGGATAGCACGGCCGTATCGTGCCGACAGACGCCCTCGTCTGCTGCCGCATTGTGGCGGGGGAGCCTGTCCGCCGTAGCTTTAGCGAAGATGGATGCCCTCACGCCTCGCAGTTGACGTCGTTCGTGGCTGCGATGTCGTTCGTAGGTCGGGCTTTCGAGCCCGACTCGTCGTTTGCGGAGCGCCGTGCTTGCAACGGTTCGGCGGGCTATCACAGGAGGCTGATCATGAAACAGTACTCGATGACCTGCATCGCGCCGACGGTTGCCAAGACCCTCGGCCTCCGCCCCCTCGCCGATGCCTCCGGCGACCCAATCCCGGAGATCGTCACGGAGCTGGCGGGCGCCGAGCGTCTGGCGATCCTCGCCCCGGACGCTCTGGGCGAGTTCGCCTTCGGCCTCTGGCGCGACGAGATGCCGTATCTCAGCTCGCTCTACGAGCGCCGCCATCTGACCCTGCGCTCGGTGATGCCCAGCATCACCCCGGTCAACTTCGCCTGCATGATCTCCGGCACTGACCTGGACGGCCACGGGGTGCGCGCCAAGGAGCTGGACTTTGCATGCGAGACGCTCTTGGATCTGCTGCGCGAGGTGGGCCGCACCAGCGCGGGCTTCGGCCAGCCGGGTTACACCGGCTCCGATCTGCTGGCGCGCTGCTCCGACTTGGGCGCGACGGCGGCGCTGAGCGATGACGCCGCGGTGGAGGCGGTGACGCTGGCGGTCGCGGAGGAGCATCGCCCGGACTTCATCATCGTGCAGCTCGGCAGCACGGACGATCACTTTCACAAGTTCGGCCCGTCGTCTCCGCTGGTGCTGCCGAAGTTGCGGGAGATGGACCAACGCCTGGAGCGGATGGTGGGGTCGTTGTCGGGGCTGGGCTATGCGATGATGATCCTCTCCGACCACGGCCAGCACGATACGGGGGACCCGGCCCATCCCGGCTCGCATGGCACCGACGCCGACGAGGACTGCCTGGTGCCAGTCACGTGGCTGCCTCCGTCCTGGTAGTATTGAGAGGCCGGACCACCATTCGGCTTGGGGTCCTCCTGTAAACCCCCCACGCGCGCGAAGTGTATATCATATTGAGTGCGGCACGGTTGGCGCCAGCGACTGAGTCATGCCAAGCGAAGATAACGAACTTGCGGCCAGGTGCAAGCGGGGTGACCGTGACGCCTATGCGGAGCTGGCGCACCGGCATCGCAAAACCGTCTACCGGGTGGCATTGGCCGTACTCCAGGATCATGACGAGGCCGAGGACGTGATGCAGGAGGCCTTTATCCGAGGGTTTGTCGGGATGGCCACCTTCAACCTGAAGTACCCATTCGCGGACTGGATACGCAGGATCACGGTGAACTGTGCCCTCTCGCGGCTCCGGAGGCAGAAGCGGGCCGTGACTGGGAACACATCGGAGACGGCCACTACGGCCGGCGGCGCGGACCCGGCCGAGCAGGCAGCCACGACGCAGTTCGACCAGGCGGTTCGCGAGGCGATCGAGGCCCTGCCGCTCCGACAGCGTATTGCCCTGACCCTCTTCGCTCTTGAGGACATGGACCTGGCGAGCACCGCGAAGGCGATGGGCTGCGCGGTCGGGACCGTTAAGGCGCACATTCACCGGGGCCGGCAGAAGCTGCGCCACGCGCTGGCGGAATACCTGGATGAGGACGGGCTGACATGAACTGCAAGCAGGCGAGACGACTGATGCAGCAACTCCTGGATGGCGACGAGACCGAGCGTACGCCCCTCGAGGACCATCTGGCGGAGTGCCCCTCCTGCCGCGCCGAGTTCCAGGCGCTCCGGGCGACTCAGGCGGCGGTCGGGCGCGCGGTCAAGTGCGATGTCCCCTCCGGGGCGTTGCAGCGGGCGACTGAGGGCGCCTTACAGGTCATCAGGTATCATCACACCGCGGTCCACGCCGGCAGGCGCTGGCTGGCCGTCGGCGTCGCGGCGGGCGTACTTGCTGCTTTCGGCCTGGGCCTGGTGAGTGGCCGCTCGATGTGGCCACAGGAGATAGTCCAGGTAAGGACCGTTCCTCAGGTGGTGGAGAAGATCGTCAGAGTGGAGGTTCCCGTTATTGAGGAGCGCATGGTGGTCAAGCGTATTCCCGTGGTGAGGACGCGCATTGTCTACCGCGAGCGCGAGACCGCGGCTCCAGCAGAGGCTGCGGCAGTACTCGAGGCGTCTGTCCCGGGAGATGCCTCGGAACTGACTACGGGGGAGGCTGCCGAGCCCGAGGCCGCCGCCGCGGGACCGGTTGTCCCTGAGCAGTACGTCATCAGGCTGGAAAGCACCCCGGTCTTTTTTGGCTACACCGTGTCGGAGTACAGCCGACCTGCTGCGACCGTTGAGGAGCCCGGGCCACCCGAGGCGCTCCCGGACGCCGAACAGGACCAGGGAGCCCAGGACGCAACCGGCGCCGAACTCGCAGACCAGATAGCGGCGGTGCCCGCGACCGGCGCTACGGTTGAGTAGTGCCTGGTTGCAAAAGCCCGCGACATAACGCCAGGGCCGCATGGGGAGACGGCGCGAAGCGCCCGGGGGTGTCATCCGATCCACAGGCTTCTCGGACATTGAAAAGGAGCAGGCATTATGGCCGTGGAAAACATCGTCGCCATCATACTGCTGAAGGCAGTCTTGCTTGGAGGGCCCCAGGGCCCGCAGGTAATATGGAATGGCTCCGGGCCGCCGGCCCTGCTCACAACCGAATCGGCTCGCGCCAGGATGGCCTACGTGCTTCGGGGCGACAAGCTGAGCCACGATTCCGCGGCGGGGCTGACCGTGCTGATCGGCCCGGACACGGCGACTGTGAGCGCCCTGTTCGAGGAAAGCGGTGGGGAGAGTCTCCGGGAGGCGGTAATAGAGGCGCGCCAGCCGGCCGAATGGCCGGGCTGGGAGTTCGATTTCCCGTGGCCAGCGACCGGGCCGGCGTACTACCTGGAGGCCGTTGAGACCGACCTCTACCGTCGCGTGGAGCTGGCCGAAAAGGCGGGCTACCTGGGGTATGTGGTGCCCGGTGGCGCGTCCGGAGAGTTGGCCGCCAGTGTCGCGTTCATCCGCAAGGTTCTCTCGGGCGGCCAGTACGACGAGACCATTCGCGCCTACCTGGGCCGCCCGGTTATCATCACGAACGTTGTCACGGCCACCGCACCGGTCGAGCCGGGCAAGCCGACTCTGCTCATCTGGCACGGCGACCGGCAGGGGGCAGGGCCTGGCTCACCCTTGACCACCGAACAGCGGGACCTGCTTCTGGAGCGAGAGGCGCTCCTCAGGGCGTTGCAGCCTCAGAGGGATCAGATCGCGGCTGAGATCGCGGCCAAGGAGGCGGCTCTCGCCGAGACACTGAAGACGCACACCGAGAACCACCCCACAGTGCAGGCCCTCAAGGCGGTGATCGTGTTCCTGAAGGAGAAGCTCACGGAGTT
>CBFDBV010000427.1:0-4297 GCA_965603135.1 uncultured bacterium | reverse complement strand
AGGCGATGCTGGACTACAGGCGAGCGCTTACGTGCGCACAGGCGCGGCGCGCCCGACTGCGGGCCAGCGCGGCCTACCTGGCCTGCCGGTTGGGCCTCTATCAGAGCGCGCGGGCCGAGGCGGAACGCGCCGTCGCGCAGGACGCCCGCGACCCTCTTGCCCGGCACAGCCTGGCGGCCTCCCTGATTGCCGTGGGTGCGTGCGGCGACGCCGTGGCAGTGCTGGCCGATGACCCGGGCCGGGAGTTGCAGCCTGCCGCAGGCGTCCTGGTCGTGCCCTCCGCCTTGATATCACCCGGCTCGAAGTACTGGGCTGACAACAAGCTGTCCGACGACATCCGGCTGGCACAGGCCCTGGCCGGCGATGCGGAGGCGGGCCGCGAGACCGCCTCCATCGGCGAGGCCACGCTCCTGGAACCGCTGGAGGACTCCGGCAGCTTCTTCATCTCCCGTCCGGCCGGGGGCAGCACAGTGACCGGGACGGTCGAGCTGGCGGTCGAGACTGACGGCTCCCTGCCCATCAGGCACATCGCGGTGCTGCTGGACAACCGCTTCGTGGCCATCAGCAACGTGCAGCCTTTCCGGGCGCAGGTTGACACGCGGCACGTCAAGGACGGGCTGAGGGAGCTGCGGGTGGAGGGCTACGCCACGAACGGCCGGATGGTGGCGCGCGCGAAGGTGCTGGTGAAGGTGAGCAACGGCGCGCGCACGCTGGCGAGCGAGGAGCGGCGCAAGCGCAGGCTGGCGCGCCAGGAGCTGACCAACCTGCTGACCCTGCGCGCGGCTCCGCTCACGAATCTGCAACTGCTGGGGCGCGCTCTGCTGGCCTCGGGGCGATCCCACGAGGGCATCGCGGCGTGTGAGTACGTCTTCGCCCAGGACCCTCTGCTGCCCGGGGCGAGGGCCGACTTGCTGCTGGGCTACCGCGAGGTCGGCCTGACCAGCCTGCAACGGCCGCGCGAGATACACTTGCCGCGGGAGCCGGGCTCGGCGGCCCTGACCTTCGACGACGGCCCCCACCCGGTGATGACGCCGTGGATTCTCGACCTGCTCGACCGCTACCAGGTGCGCGCCACGTTCTTCGTGGTGGGCAAGCAGGCGGCGATGTACCCGGACCTGGTGTGTGAGATCGCCACCCGCGGCCACGAGCTGGGGAGTCACTCGCACACTCATCGCGACCTGTCCGAGCTGAGCCAACGCGAGACCGAGCAGGAACTCATCAAGAGCCGCGCGGCCATCCGGCAGGCCTGCGGGAAGACGGTCGCGCTCTTCCGGCCCCCGGGCGGCAACTACGACGACCAGGTGCGCAGGGCCGCGGCCGCCTGCGGCTTCACCACCGTGTTCTGGACCGACAACATCGGCAACTACCCCGGCGCGCCCGGAGCGGAGATAGCCGAGGCGATGACGCGCAAGCTGGCCCGCGGCGGCATCGTGCTGCTGCACAACGGCTATGACGAGACGCGGGACGCGCTGCCGTTGCTGCTGGCGAAGCTCAGGAACCGGGGCACGAGGATGGGCACGATCTCAGCGCTGGCAGGACGGCGGGGAATGGGGAATGGGGAATAGGGAATGGGGTTACGACCTTCGTGGCCCTCGCGCGTTGACCCTCGTCCATCGCCCATTGGCCTCGCTGTGTGCCCGCCCTGCAGCCCGCAGCCTACTGCCCGCCGTAGGGCCTTGTGGTTGGTGGTCGTCGGCCTTGCAGTCCTCTCAGCCCTGCCGAAGCCGGAGAGCGTCAGTGCGCAGCAGGATGGGCCGCCGGGGGTGCTCGAGGGACGGCGGCCCGCCCTGGATGTGAACCGCGCGGAGTTCCCCGACGCCAGCCTCGTTGACTTCAGTTGCCTGCTGGACGGGCCCACCGGCACCCACGGCTTCCTGTTCGTGGGCGGCGATGGCCAGTTCTACTTCGAGGACGGCACGCGCGGGCGCTTCTGGGGCATCAATGTCGCCAAGTCGGCGGTGTTCCAACCCCCGGAGCGAATTGACGCCGCGGTGGAGGCCATCGCGCGCGCTGGCTTCAACCTGGTGCGGCTGCATCACATAGACGGCGTGACGGGCCTGCTGCCGCCCGAGCGCGCCGGCACCGAGCACCCCCTCGACCTGGAGAAGCTCACCGCGGTGGATCACTGGATCGCCAGGCTGGGCGAGAGGGGCATCTACGTCTACCTGGACCTGCTGGACTTCCGCACCTTCGCCGAGAGAGAGGGCGCGCCTGAGGCTGCCAACCTGGGCCGAGGCGCCAAGCCCTACGCGGTGTTCAATGAGCGCCTGATCGAGCTTCAGATGGAGTACGCACGCCGGCTGCTCGTGGAGCATGTGAACTCCGAGACCGGGCTGAGCTACGCGCAGGACCCCACGGTGTGTATGATCGAGCTGTGCGACGAGAACGGCCTGTTCCAGGCGCAGGAGCGCGGCAAGCGGCTGGTATCACCGTACCACGAGGAGCTGACGCGCCGATGGAACTTCTGGCTGCGCGCCAGATACGGCGACAGCGCGACTCTGCGCCTGGCCTGGACCGACTGGCGCGAGCGATGCGCGCTGCGTGAGGACGAGGTGCTCGAGGAGGGCACGGTCAGTCTTAACCCCCAGGAGGGGGCGGACGGCCGCTTGCCGACGCCCGAGCGTGCCGCCGGTCGCGCGCCCGGCAGGATGAACGATCTCGCGCTCTTCCTCAACTCCATCCACCGCGACTACTTCGCACAGATGAAGCACTTCCTGCGCGAGCGCGGCGTCCGGGTGCCCGTCACCGCGGTCACGGCCTTCGACTGCCTGCCGGACCTGCGTGCCGTCTACGACGAGCTGGACTTCATCGGCGCCAACTTCTACTACGATCATCCGCAACTGCGCGACAACGAGTGGCGGCTCCCGATGTACTTCGTCAACCGCAGCCCGCTCGGCGAGCACAACGCGGAGGGCTTCGTGCCGAGCATCGCTGCCAGCGCCTTCGCGGGCCGTCCGATCGTGATGCGGGAGTGGGGCATCTGCTGGCCGAACAAGTTCCGGGCCGCCGGGATGCTGGAGGCCATCGCCTACGCCGCGCTCCAGGACGTTGACGCGATGATTATGTTCACCTACGACACGCGCCCGGAGGTCGAGCGGCTCGACTTCTTCGATGTGCGGCGCGATCCGCTCCGCTGGGGGCTTGCGAGCCTGGGCGCGCACGCTTTCCTGAAGCGGGATATCGCCCGCGCGCACCGGAGCATCAGCGTGGGCTTCTCGTACGTGGACAGCTTCTTCGCCGGCAAGGACGGAGCAGCCACGCAGCTCTGCAAGGCCGGGCACGTGGCGGGCATCAGAGGCAGGTTCTTCGACGATCAGTTCCGCGACGAGGTGGACCTCGTCGTGTCCTCCGGGCTCAGCAGCGGCGCGGCCTACCCGGGCCAGCGCGCGGTCATCAGTGCCGAGAACCGAGCCGAGGACCTCCTCGACCACGGGCACTCTACCACCCTGGTGGAGAGAAGCGGGTACCAAGTCGCGACAGTGCCCGCCGGGCGGACGCTCTTCACCTGGGGCGGAACGCTGATGGGCCCCGGCACTGAGGCCGAACGAGCGACGCACCCGGGCTTCAGCCTGCCGGACGTTGAGCAGCAGGGCCTGCGGCCCATCGGCCGCGGCTCCGAGGGCCAGCGCTGCCTCGGCTTCCGCGACGTGAGCCGCCAGGTCTGGGGCTTCCATGCCCTGGAACCTGAGGACAAGCTGCGGGTGGCGCTGGATGCGCTGGGCCAGCTCTACGACGAGCGCATCTCGCACGCCTACGTTGACCGACGGCGCTACGTCTCCGACACGCGGCAGATCGTGCGCGTCGAAGATGCGGAGCTGCTGCGGGTGAACGCGCCGACCTTCCAGGCCCTCGCCGGCGCGCTTGCGAACGCTGAGGCGGGAGCGCCTGGCGAGCTGACCGTTGACACGAACACGCCCATCGGCGCCATCTGCTGGCTGAGCCTGGACGGAAAGAGCGCAAAGGAGTCCGAGCACTGGCTGCTGAAGATGGTCAGCATAGCGATCAACACCGGCGAGGAGAAGTCCATCCACGTGGGCGAGGCGGAGCGGGCCATCTTCGCGCTCACCGCCGTCGGCACGGCGCCGATCCGGACGCTGGGCAAGGTCAGCGAGCGTGGCACAACGGTGGCGCTGGCCGGCGCCGAAGTCGCGTGGGTGGGCCTGTTCAACGGCTGCTGGGAGTTGGTGCGGGAGGGCGACGAGTACTACTTTTACTGCGACACGCCGGGGACGCCGCTGCGGCTGGCGGGGAAGGATGAGTGGCGCGTGTCAGTCTTCTCCGGCGAAGGCGAGCCGAG
>CBFDBV010000426.1:0-4318 GCA_965603135.1 uncultured bacterium | reverse complement strand
TTCAGGAACCAGCTCATCTTCGGGGCCATCAACTTCCGCCGCGATCACATGGAGGCGGCCATCGAGCTGCTGTGTCGCCTCCCGGTGGATGAGCTGACGCGGGAATATCCTCTGGACGACCTTCAGGATGACCCCATCGCCTTCTACCACGAAATCTACCGCGGCGAGGGGCGCGCGCTCAAATCAACCTGTGTCTGGGACGAGGAGCTGATCGTATGAGGCTCGACGCGCACAATCACTTCTGGCATTACAGCGCGGATGAGTACGGCTGGATCACCGACGAGATGGCCGTGCTCCGCCGCGACTTCCTGCCCGAGGACCTCGCCCGCGAGCAGGCCGCCATCGGCTTCGAGGGCAGCGTGGTCGTCCAGGCGCGGCAGACGCTCGAAGAGACCAAGTGGCTGCTGGGCCTCGCCGACGAGCACCCGCTCATCAAGGGCGTGGTCGGCTGGGTGGACCTGTGCAGTGACGAGGTGGGCGAGCAGCTCCAAGGCTTCGTGGATCACACGCACTTCTGCGGCGTGCGACACGTCTTGCAGGACGAGGCGAACGATCGCTTCATGCTGCGCGAGGAGTTCCTGCGTGGCATCGGCGTGCTGGGCGAGTTCGGCCTGCCCTATGACATACTCATTATGCCGCACCATCTGCCCCACGCCTGCAAACTGGTCGAACGCTTCCCCGAGCAGGCCTTCGTGCTCAATCATATCGCCAAGCCCTTCATCAGGGACGGGGTGATGGAGCCCTGGGCGACGGACATCCGCCGCCTGGCCGAGCATCCGAACGTGTTCTGCAAGGCCTCCGACATGGTGACGGAGGCCGATTGGGAGCGCTGGCGGCCCGCGGACTTCCATCCCTACCTCGATGTTGTCTTCGAGGCCTTCGGGACGGAGCGCGTGATGATCGGCTCCGACTGGCCGGTCTGCACGGTGGCCGGCAGCTACGCCGAGGTGATGGGGATCGTCCTGGATTACGTGGAGCGGCTCACATCCGCCGAGAGAGACGCCATCCTGGGAGAGAACGCGGCAAGCGTCTACGAGATGGAGCGATGAACGGGGACAGTGAGCCGGCTCAGGAGGAATGCAGCGTGAACATTGTACGGGGTTCCTTGAAGTCAGCAGTCTTGGTCGGAGGGAAGGCAGTCAGCGGCAATAGACCGTCGGGTCGGGAACGTGGTCTCACTCCTGGAGGCCTTGGTGTGGTTGGCATCGCGGTTCTCGCGCTCCTTGCGCCCGCGTTTGCGCAGGCTGCGTCTGATATGTACTGCAGCGAAAGGGACGTCCAGGCAGTTGACGGCGCCATCCAGCTTGCGCGCCGCTGGGAGGTGCTCTTCGAGGAGGGTTTCGAGCACGGACTCGACCGGTGGCGGACCGAGAACTATGAGGGGAAGCTGGTCATCGGCCTTGGCGAGCAAGGCGATACCGGCGATTGCGTGCTTGTGACCAACCAGGGGGCGAAGGGCGATACTGCCTTCGAGATCGCCTCGCCACCGATCCCGGTCACCGCTGGCGCGATCTTCCGCTTCGGCCTCTCCTGGCGCGCGAACCGCTCGCTGGCGCAGGTCTCAGGCCACAAGGGCCACTACCTCACCCAGCTCCAGTGGCTTGACGAGGCCGGCGAGGCGCTTGATGCGACACCATTCAGCTTCGGCAAGGCGAGCAAAGAATGGCAGACCAAGCGCGTGGAGGGCACAGTCCCTGAGGAGGCGGTCAATCTCGTGATCCGCTTCGGCTTTGACCATCCCAACCTGTCCGACAAGGAGTTCCTGGCTCTTGACAATCTCAGCGTCCAGGCGCGGGCGGAGCCTGCCTTACATGAACACTCTGGCACGATGCTCTCGCGGCCCCTGCGGGTGGCGGGCGACGAGCGTCGCCTCTCATGGGAGGCGGAGGTCCCTGCGGGGACGGCGGTCCGCGTTCAGGTGGCAAGTGCGCCCGACGAGGATGGCGACCCCGGAGAGTGGTCGGCGGCGCTGGGAGCAGAAGGCACGGACCAGGGCTTCTTCACCGAGGCAGGGCCGCTGCCACCGGCCCACAGAGGCCACCTGTGGATTCGTTACCTGGTGACATTGGAGACTGAGGACCCGTCTGCAACGCCGGTGCTAAGGACTGTTAGCATCGGTGAGGTCAAGGACGGGCCGTGGGTTGGCCTCGATGCCGAACCTCCCGCCGTCGCGGAACGAAGTCCGACGCGCACAGCAGATGCGGAACTCCCCATCTCTTTCCGACTCGCTGATGCCACGGGGATTGATCGCCGGAGCCTTCGCGTGAGGCTCGACGGCGAGGACATCACAGCGCAGCTCACTTCCAGGGAGGACAGGTACGTGTACCAGCCGCCGGAGGCGCTCATACCACCACCCGCGGAAAAAGCGCTGTTGCGCTGGCGCGTGAAGAACTACAGAGGGGCTCTGATCATCGAACGCAACGCGCGCCGCGAGCCTGACTCGCCATTGGGCTTCCACATCACGCGGGAGGCCGGGCAGGCGGATACCGCCTTCTGCATCCAGTCGCCGCCGCTCCCCGTCGAACCCGGCGGGACGTATCAGCTCTCGTACTGGTCGCGACACTCGGTGGGCCTTAGCAGCGCGATGAACGGGGAGGGCAGCTTCAGCGGCGGCGTGACATGGTTCGGGGAAGGGGATATCGCGGTCGGCGAACGCGCAGCCATTGACTTCGGCGAGGCCGACACACAGTGGCACCGGGATGCCTACGAACTGACTGCGCCGGCGGGGGCCACCAGCACACAGATCGCCTTCGGCTTCGATACCCCCAACATCTTCGACGGCGGCTTCGTGGACATCGCTGAGCTGGTTTTCGAGGGGCCGCGGCCGGAGCGGACGGATGGCAGCCCAAACCTGCACCGCGTCCGGGTCGAAGTGAGGGACTTCGCAGGAAACGCGCTCTCACGCACGTGGTACATACTGATCCGACCGCCGCGCGCCGAGAACATTGTGACAGTGCGGGATGACGGAACGGTGCTGATTGACGGGGAACCGTTCTTCCCCATCGGCCTCTACGCAGTATGGAAAAAGGAGTTCAATGACAACAGCTTCGACAAGGCCTTCGGTGACCTGAAAGCGGCCGGGTTCAACCTGGCGCATACTTACAGCAGCGCCCGGGGGGCTGACTTCGCGGAGTTCTACGCGGCTGCTCAGCGGCACGGCATCAAGCTGTACGTAGCCTCGGACGCCGGCGCCAACTGCATGGATGTTGACACCGTGTTGTGGGACGTGGCTCGCGAAGAGGGGCAGCCCACGCTCCTTGCCTGGTATCTGGCCGATGACACGGCAAGTCACGTCGGCCACGAGGAGCTACGCACCGTGAGCGAGGCCATTGGCGACATTGACCCGGCGCACATCACCGTGCAGGCGGACGGCGTGGGCGGCCCCCCAGTCTCGCGCTATGCGGACTACGTGAACTCAACTGACGGCTTCCTCCCGGAGTTGTACCCGATTCGCGATGACAGCGATCAGGGTGTGCCGCGCATCATCGCCGACATGAAGACCATCCAGGCTGACCTCGAGTCGGCCGGGACGCGGCAGAGGACCATCTGGGCCATCGTGCAGTACTTCCAGGGCTGGGGCTGGCCGCGCTACCCGACGAAAGAAGAGCTGTGGGCGATGAGCTATCTCTCCATCATCCACGGCGCGAACGGGATCACCTGGTACACCTACGGCGGATCGGGCGATAACCACGGGGTTACGGCCTATCCCCAGCAGTGGCAGAACATCTCTGAGCTTGCCGGGGAACTGTCGCAGCTCGAGGAGGTGCTGGTGGAGCGCACCGGACCCCAACCGCCTGCACCGGACATCCTGACTGGGCCCGGAAACGACGCGCTCGGCTATCCCAGCATCAGCGTCTTGCTCAAGGAACATGCCGGGAAGACGTATCTGCTCGCCGCGAATTCCGCGAGAGCCGAGGTCGCCGCGCGCTTCCCCGTCGCAGCGGGCAAGGCGGTCTCCCTGCCCTTCGAGGACCGCCAGTTGCTCGCGGATGAGACGGGCTTCGAGGATGTCTTCGGCCCCTACGGCGTGCACGTGTATGTGTGGTGAGCGCGGGCCTCCGGGAATGAAGATGGCCCCCTACAAGGCAATGGGGTAGCGCCCGAACTCGTAACAGGTGCGGACCATCGTCATGAGGTTGTTGAGAGACCGCATCCTGCCTTCGCCTCCACCCGTTGCCGTTGCGGCATTGCTCACACCTGTCCGTCCTTGTACGCGCGGCAGTGCCTCTTCAGGGGGCAGCTCGCGCAGTCGGGATTGCGGGCATGGCAGGTCTCCCGCCCGTGCTGCACCAGGTTGAGGTGAAGCTGAAAGTGCAGC
>CBFDBV010000425.1:0-4323 GCA_965603135.1 uncultured bacterium | reverse complement strand
GTGAGCGCGGCGCGGGCGGTGACGCCCCGCGCCGTTGTCATCGGCCTGGTGTGCGTATGTGCGGCCGTCGCGCTCATTCACTGGGCGGAACTTATCCTCGGTGGGCGCCAGGGGCACACCGCGATGGCCAACACCTCGGTGCCCGTCGGCGCCTTTATGACGCTGCTGGCGGTGCTGGGCGTGAGCGCACTGCTGGGCAAGCTGCGGCGGAGCTGGGCGCTCACTCAGCAGGAACTCGTCGTCGTTTACGTGATGGCCGCCTCGGCCTCGGTACTCGCCTCCTCCGGCGCGATTCACTTCATCGTCCCCTCGCTGGTCGCGCCGTACTACTTCGCCTCCCCCGAGAACAAGTGGGAGGAGTTCCACCAGTACATCCCCGAGTGGATCGTGCCCCAAGGCCTGGAGAGAATCACGCTCTTCTTCGAGGGCAACCCGACGATCCCGATGGACATCTGGCTGGGGCCGGGCATCATCTGGTGCTGCTTCATCTTCGTGTTCGCGGTGTGCAGCCTGTGCCTGTCGGCGGTGCTGCGCGCGCAGTGGATCGAGCGCGAGCGGCTGACCTTCCCTACCGTCTACGTGCCGCTGCACACCACGGAGCCGGCCGGGGGCATCTGGCGCAGCAAGGTCGCCTGGATCGGGATGGCGATCCCGTTCCTGCTGGGCAGCATCAACACACTGCATGTGAACTTCCCGGTGGTGCCGAAGGTCGAGTTGCGCAACATCAACCTCTCCAAGAGCTTCCGCGACCCGCCGTGGAACGCGATGCGTGGGCTGCGGCTGTCGTTCTACCCCTTCGTGATCGGCATCGCCTATCTGCTCTCGGCGGAGGTCACCTTCTCGTGCTGGTTCTTTCATCTCGCGGAGAAGGCGATGCGGGTGATAGGGGCGATCTTCGGCATCTCGGACTGGGGGGTGGGCGGGCTGAGCACCTTCCCCTTCCCCGAGCACCAGGGCGCGGGCGCGTTCATCGGGCTGACGTTGCTCAGCATCTACGTGGGCCGCAAACAGCTCGCGCCGATGCTGCGCAGCGCGCTGCTCGGAGAGACGGGCGAGAGGACCGGCGTGCCCAGGTGGGCAGTGCTGGGGCTGCTGATAAGCTTCGCGGCGATGGTGGGCTTCGCGCACGTGGCGGGGATGTCGCTGTGGCTGCCCATCCTGGTCATCGGGCTGTCGCTGGTGTATCTGACGGCGGCGACGCGCATCCGGGCCGAGACCGGCGACGCCTGGCTGTTCGGGCCGCGCATTGATCCGAACGTGCTCATCGTCAGCACCGCGGGCGCGGCGAACATGCGCCCCCAGGACCTCACCATCATGGCATTCCTGTCGAACATCGCCACCTGGGACCTGCGCTGCGTGGCGATGCCCCACCAGCTCGACGGCTACAAGATGGCCGACGAGCTCAGCATCAGCCGAGGGCCGATGACCTGGTCCATCGTGGGGGCGGCCGCCCTGGGCGTGCCGGTGGCGTTCTGGAGTTCGCTCAAGATCTGGCACGTCATCGGCGCGCTGGCAAAGGGCGAACCGTGGCGGGTGAATCAGGGTAAGGCGCCCTTCGAGCGGCTGGCGACGCAACTGCATGCCCCGCAGCCGCCTGATCTGCTCGGCAGCAGCTTCGTGCTGGTGGGGCTGCTCGTCACGATCGCGCTCTTCGCGATGCGCGCACGGTTCGCGAGCTGGCCCTTCCATCCGGTCGGGTACGCCATCGCCGGCACGCGCAGCATGGCGGCCCAGTGGTTCCCCTTCCTGATCGCGTGGCTGTGCAAGACGCTAATACTGCGCTACGGCGGGCCGAACTTCTACCGCCAGGCGCTGCCGTTCTTCCTGGGGCTGGTGGTCGGGGACTTCATCAACGGGGGGCTGTACACGCTCATCGCCTGCTTCATCCCGGGGATGAAGGTGTATCCGATTAACTGGTAGTGGCGAGTGGCGAGCTACGAGTTGCGAGCAAACCGCGGCGCCAGGCGGCGGGACGGTGAGTCGCGCAGCTCAGGACCTGCTTTCAGCGCGACTCGCCGTGAGCAAATTGGGAGCATCTCTTGAGCCGCGCGTGATGGTGTTGCGCGCGATGAGGTGTATACTGTTATAGACCGCCGGCACGGTCAAGGGACGTGGAGTAGACTGAGCCGGCGCGTTCTGATTCTTGGACACCAGCCATACGCCGCAGCATTCCGTGCCGGGCGTCCTGCGAACTGAAGACAAGGCAGTGAACCGGGAGGCCACCAGTATGTCTCAGACTCTCAAGCGGTTCTGGACTGACGAGAGCGGCATCGTGACGGTGGAATACGCGCTTCTGTTGGGGCTCGTCTCCGTGTCAGCAGTGACGGCGTGGGAGCGCTTGGGCGAAGTAGTCGCCCACATTGCAGACGGAGCGGCCACAGAGATGGAAACGCTAACGCGATAGATCGCTGCGCAGCGCGCCAACAGGACGTAAACGAGCGACCGACCGGATCGCATCCGGTCGGTCGTGCATTTGTGCCCGCAACTCAGCCGCCTATGTGTCCTGCTCATCCCCCTTTGGTTCTCGGAGCACGCTGATGATACCGGCGCCCAGCGCGCCGACAAAGCCACCTGCCCTGGCCAGCACAGCCGCAGCGTCTCGTAGTGCGGGCACGCCAAAGACCCAAGCCAGGAGCAGTAGGAGCAGCCAGACACCAGTCCCCCCGATGATGCCGCCTCTGATTGACGCGAAGCACGCTCTCCGCCAGCGCATAATCGCCACCCCTCACCAACTTGGATTCGACGCGCGCGGAGCAGTTCCTGCCGTGGGCACGGAGGGGATGTGCAAGCCCGTGCGGAAAGTACACAGACATCCGTTCGGCGAGCGACGAGGAGGCGCAATTGCATGCGTAATGTGAGATACGAGGAGCTGCTGCCGCATCAGATCGTGGAGGCGCGGGAGGAATGCCCCATCGCCTACATGGCTATCGGCGGCGTCGAGTGGCACGGGGAGCATAACTGCGTGGGGCTGGATACCGTCAAGGCCAACGAGCTGGCGATACGCTGCGCGGAGGCCGGAGGCGGCCTGCGCTTTCCGCCGTTGTTCTACGGCGAGAACCGCGAGGCCTACCTGATGGAGACCAACCACGACCCCGAGGGCAAGATAAAGGAGAAGATGGGGCTGCCGGCGGAGAACTTCGAGCCAGGATACATGGGCCGGTCCGTGCAGGAGCAGGACCGCGCCTACATCGAGCTGCTGCTGCACATAATGCGGGAGTTCAAGAGCCTGGGCTTCAAGGTCATCACCATCATCGCGGGGCATTACCCACTGCTCAACCACGCGAACGCCGCGTGCGAGTGGTTCAACGTCATCTGCCGCCCGACGAAGGCACTCGCGCTCACGGGCTACGAGCTGGTCCGCGACGAGATTCCCGATGCGGGCGATCACGCTGCCAAGTGGGAGACCTCGCTGATGATGGCGATGCGGCCGGAGCTGGTGGACATGAGCCGGCTGCCGGAGGACCTGGAGGAGCCGCTCATCGGCGTCGGTGGCACTGACCCGCGCAAGGAGGCCTCGCCTGCCTACGGGGAGAAGGGTGTCGAGGCGGTCGTGAAGGCCATCACCGGCCGCGCCCAGGAGTTGCTGGCGACCTTTGACTGATCTGCGAGGGTTCCGGAGGCTGAGACAGATGAGGTGGCGACTGGCCGCGGCGGCAAGCTGCTTGCTGGTCATCCTGACGGCGTGGCCTTCGTTTGCCTGGGTGCGGATGCTGCCCAACTGGGCGAGCTTGATTGATGATGGAGAGCTGATAGCCGTCGCGCACGTGGTCGGCAACATGGTGCATGTGCAGCATGAGAAGCCGCCTCACAGGGGAGCAAGTTGGGAGTTCCACGGTCGCCTGGCGATTGACGAGCTGCTCAAGGGAGAGTGCCCGCACACTGAGATACCCTTCATTCTGCACTACGGCCTCTCGGTGTCTCGGTACTCGCAGGATGGCGAGCCGAAGGCGCGAGAGTACTGGGCGAGCAAGTACCGTGGCCTGGCGATCTGGGACAGCGGCTCAAGCGCAATGGGCTTCATGCCCCTGCTGGAGGACGCGCGGCAGCCCGCGATCTGGCTGCTGGCTCACTACACCGACCGATTCGGCCGGAAGGACAAGCCCACCGAGGAGTTGAGCGTCCGCGAACCCGAGCATGTTCAGCCGTTCAAGATGCTGCCGCTGTTCAGGGCTATCCTGCAGCCCAACGCCATCCAGGAGCAGCTCGCGTTTCTCGAGGACCCAGATCCGCAAGTCAGAGCCAACTGCCTGCGCTACTTCAATGATCGGGACGAGAAACGGGCCTTCCCAGCAGTAGCGGACCTGCTCACCGATGAGGACATTG
>CBFDBV010000424.1:0-4334 GCA_965603135.1 uncultured bacterium | reverse complement strand
TAGCGAGTAGCGAGAAACAACAAACGACAACAGCCGTGGGCCGTTACTCGCCACTCGAAACTCGAACCTCGCAACTGCAGGCGAAACCTACAGGCCGTTACTCGCTACTCGCTACTGTGCTGGATGGAGGTGACCGACAACGAGCCCCGCAGAGCTGCTTGAGCTGGCCCAGCGAGCGCTGCTCGTGGCATTCTACGTCCTCCTGCCACTGCTGGGCGCGGCGTTCGCGGTGGGTCTGGCCGCGTCAATGCTCCAGGCAGCGACGCGGCAGAACGACCCGACCCTCAACACCGTGCCGAAGCTGCTGGGCGTAGGTGGGGCCCTGCTGATCTTCGGGGCGTGGATGACCGCCCTGCTACAAGGCTTCTGGTACGACCTGTGGAGCCATCTGCCGGAGATGGTAAGGTAGCCGACATCCGACATCCGACTTCCGACTAACGGCAAGGGCCAACGGCGTGCACGGGCGAGCCGGGCTGCGCTCCGAGATCGGAACGGTCAAGGGCCGAGGCCGGAGGGCCGATAGTGAAGGTGCGTTTGCTCCCGGGTTACGTATTCGTGACAGGGCGGGAGGGGCAAGGTGGACGCTAGCTGGCTGGCGGAACTGCCGCTGGTGGGGTTGGTGTTCGCCCGATGCGGAGGGCTGCTGGCGCTGGCCCCGCCCCTGAACGTCAGACAGTTCCCCGTGAGCCTCCGACTGGGGATAGCCGGGGTGATCGCCATCGCGCTGGCGCCGATCGCGCAGGTCCAGGAGGCGCGGACCTACCTCCCCCTGGAGTACACGGCGCTGCTGCTGCGTGAGGTGGGCATCGGGCTGCTCATGGGCTTCGCCGCCGCGCTGGTGTTCTGGGCCTTCCTGATCGCGGGGCAACTCCTGGATAGCTACCTGGGCGCCGGCGAGGCAAGTGCGCGCCAACAGGGCCAGGGGCCGCTGGCGACCCTCCTGTACCTCGTCGCAGCGGCGGCGTTCGTGGCAGCCGACGCCCATCACTGGGTGCTGGCCGCGCTGGCGCAAGGGCTGCAAGCGCTGCCCCTCGGCGCTGGGGTGTTCTCGCCGGCCAGCCTGTCCGGAGCCGGAGGCCTGGTGCGAGGGATGCTGGCGGTCGGGGTTGCGGTGGCCGCGCCCACGCTGGCGGTCATCTACGCCGCCGAGGTAACGCTGGCGAGCTTCGACCGGTGCGCGCCGGCGCTGAATCTGGGGGCGCTGCATCAGCCGGTGCGCTGGTCGGCGGGGCTGCTGGCCCTGGCGGCCTGCCTGCCGCTGCTGAGCCGGGTGGTGATGACGCAGGGCCAGCGAGTCATCGAGAGCCTCAGCATGGTTCTGCGAGCGCTCGGCGGCTAGCACAGCAGCAAACGGCAGCGAACGACGGCTAACGGAACGACGAACGGCTGGGCCGGACAGTGGTCCGGCCCCTCCAGACGACAACGGCCCGCAGGAAGGGAAGGTTCATGGCCGATGAGATAAGGAGCTATGCGCCCACGGAGCGAAGGCTGGCGAGGCTGAGGGCGCTGGGCTTCATCCCCACCAGCCGGGCGCTCGTGGGGGCCGTCGTGATAGCCGTCGCGTGGCTCGGCTTGCTCGCCGCAGGCCCGGCACTCGTAGACTGCTCGGCGCGCGCGCTCAGAGGCAGCCTTGAACTTGCAGCCGGCGCGGAAGAAGCCGGTGCGGCGCAACAGGCGCTGTCGTGGCTGGGGCTGCGCGGAGGGGCGATAGCGGCCCTGGCGGGCATAATCTGCCTGACGGCAGCGGTGACGGTCACGCAGATGCAGGCCGCAGGCTGGGGGCGAAGCTCGGGCGTACCTACCGGGGGATCACTGCCCGGAAGCCGAGCAGCTTCGCCACGAGCAGGGCCGGGACTTGGCGAGGCGGGCTGGCTGGTGATGATAGCGGCGATCGCCGTGCTCACGACGGTGCTTGCAGGCAGAAGCGCGCTCGCGTACGCACAGGAACTGATGTGCGGCGGCCCGGGGCAAGTGCTGGAGACGAGCGCGCGGGCGGTGGTGAACATCGGATGGCGAGTGGTGGCGGCGCTGCTGGGGGTGGGAGTGCTGGACTACCTGATGCAAAGGGCGGCGTTCCTGCGCGTGGCGCGGATGTCACGGCGGGAGATGCAGGATGAGCTGAGACAGACGGAGGGACACCCGCTGACCGCGGAGCGGCGGGCGGGCCGTAGAAGCAGGAGGCCCCGCGATGGCTAGGCCCCCGGGCCGAGGCGCGTTGGCGGCACTGACAGAGCTGTGGGGCGCGGGAGGGCCGCAGGCAGTGGCGGCCGCCGCCGCCGCGGGCGCACTGCTGGCGCTGCTGTTGCCCGTGCCCGTCCTGATCGTGGATATGCTGCTCGCGCTCAGCCTGGGAGCGGGAGCGGGCGTGCTGCTGATCGCGCTCATATCGGACGAGCCGGAGAAGATGGCCTCCCTGCCGCCCGTGCTGGTGCTCGCGAGCCTGGCACGAATCGTGCTGTGTCTGTGTCTGAGCCGGCTGATACTGGTGACGGGGCAGGGCGGGGGCCTGAGCCCGGCGCTGGGAGAGCTGGTGAGCGGGGCGGACGCGGCGGCGGGCGTGGGCGTGCTCATCGTGCTGGCGGTCGTGCAGCTAGTGATGGTATCCGCCGGCGTGGGGCGAACCGCAGAGGTGGCGGCGCGCTTCGCGCTCGATGCGCTGCCGGGCAAGCAGATGGGGCTGGACACAGCGCTGAGCGCGGGGCAGGTCTCCTCGAGCGAGGCCCAGAGCGAGGTGCGGCGGCTGGAGCAGGAGGCGAATCTGTACGGTGCGATGGATGGGGCGAGCCGCTTCCTGCGGGGCGAGGCCGTGGCGACGGTCGTCATCGTGGCGCTGACCGGCGTGGGGGCGGCGCTGCGCGCGCTCGGCGGCGGCGCGGATCCAGAGGTGGTGCGCCACTACGCGGTGCTCGCCACCGGCCAGGGGCTGGTGACCATCCTGCCGGCGCTGCTGATGGGAGCGGCCGCGGCTGTGCTGATCTCGCGGGCCGCGTCGGGCTCAACCCTCCTGGCCGATGTGGAAGCGCAGGCTCTGCTCAGCGCGTGGCCGCTGACGGTGGGGGCGCTGGTGCTGCTGACGCTGGGCGTGGTCCCAGGCGTGCCGAAGGTGCCGACGCTGGTGGGTGGGACGGCGCTCCTGCTGGCCGCCTGGTGGTTGGCACGCGCGCCCGCCGCGGCCCGAGACGCTGAGGGAGAGGCGTTCGCGCCGCGCGATGCGCGCGACGCACAGCCGGCAGCGGGGACCGAGCTGGTCATTGAGCTGGGGATGGGCCTGCTCGAGCTGCTGACCGGGCGGCAGAATCTGAGGGGACTGCTGACGAGGCTCCGGGACGAGATGTCGGCGGCCCTCGGCTTCTCCCTGCCCCCGTTCGCGGTGCGGGATGCGCTGGAGCTGAAGGCCACGGAGTACGCGTTCGCGTACCGAGCTGCGACCCTGGGGCAGGGGAGGGTCCGGCCCCAACGCCTGCTGGCCGTGGCGCAGAGCGCTGGGGCGACGCCGGATGTCGGGACGCCGGCGGAGCTGGCGGACGGACGCAGGGGAGTCTGGGTGCCCGCCGAGGAGGCAGAGGCCCTGGGTGAGCAGGGTTACGCGCTGCTGTCGCCTGCTGAGGCGATCGTCGAGCACCTGCGCGTGGTCGTGAGGCGCCGCGCGGGGAATATGTTCGATCTGCAGCGAGCAGCAGAGCTGCTCAGGCAGATCGAGATGACGCACCCAGAAGCGATGAGGGCAGCAGAAGCGGCAGGGCTGACGGCGGGGCTGGTCAGTCAGGTGGGCCGGCTTCTGCTCGAGGCCAGCATCCCGCTGCGGGACCCGCTGGCGGTGGTAGAGGGGATAGTGGAGGGCCTGCCGCAGGAGACCGACCCGGAGAAGCTGGCGCTGAACTTGCGGCCGCGGCTGGCCGGGATGATAACGGACTACCTCAGTCGCGAGGGGCGCATCAGGGCGGTGGAGCTGGACCCGGAGCTGGAGGAGGAGCTGGCTGAGGCGGCCTACCGGCGCGCGGACGGCACGGTTGCGGCGCTGCCCCCGGAGAGGGCAGCGGCGTGGGTGCTGGCGCTCGATCAGCTCGGTAAGGAGTACGGCTGGGGCGAGCCGCTGGCGATCATCTGTGAGTCCAGGTCGCTTCAGCCGCTGGCGTCGCTGTGCGTGCAGGCGCAGTCGCACCTGATAGCCCTGCAGCCGGCGGAGCTGACCGACGCGGCGGAGATCGAGTTTGTCACCCGACTGGGACCGCATCAAATCCCGGTGGCGAGTGGCGAGTAGCGAGTGGCGAGCAACCGCCAACGACAACGGCAAACCGCAGAGAGCGCAGAGAAGGCAGAGAACGCAGAGAACG
>CBFDBV010000423.1:0-4349 GCA_965603135.1 uncultured bacterium | reverse complement strand
GCCAAGGCTATGGCGGACAAGTCGGCGGGCAGGCAGTCCCCGGCCACGTCATGGTCGCGGTAGGGGGAGAGATTGATAGCGATGACGGTTGATTGGGCCAAGCACAAGGCGGTGGTCGTTGAGAGCGATGACTGGGGCGGCTGCGCGGTCTACGTGGCTCGGGATTACGAATCCTATCTGCGTATGACCCAGACGCCGCCGATCCTTGAGGCCCTGATGAAGCAGCCCTCGCGCTTCTGGGCCTGGCTGCCGGGCACGCTGGAGACCCCCGCGGACATGCGGAAGATGTTCGAGCTGCTCCTGAGGTTCCGGGGAGCCGATGGCCGGCCCGCCGTATTCACACCGGTCTATCTGGTCGCGAACCCCGACTTTGACGCCATCCGCGACAACGGTTGCACGGAGTACGTGGACATCCCGATTTGTGAGGGCTTCCCGTCGCGGTTCGACCCGGTGCGCTGGAACCACGAGGAGATACTGGCCGAGGCGAAGCGCGGGATGGCCCTGGGCGTCTGGCACCCGCAGACTCATGGCCGCGTGCATCACTGGTCGCCCAGGAAGTGGGTGAGGTCGCTTCGCGAGGCCGCCGACGAGGCGCTGACCGCTTTCTTCGAGCTTGGCATGGTCGGCATGCCCCTGGATCAGGACCGGCTGCGCGAGTTGAAAGGCCTCGAGTTCGACGATCTGACCGATGAGGAGTTGGACGAGTGGTTCGGCAAGGGCCTGGAGTACTTCCGGCGGGCATTCGGGTATGAGACGCCGGTGGCCCCCATCACCAACGCGTTGTGGGCGAGGGCGGAGCAGCCGGACCTGGAGCGGCGCTGTGAGCAGATGCTGGCGCGGCACGGCGTCAACTTCAACTCACACTCCTACAAGGCGAGAGAGCAGGGCCAGGGGCTCTATGACCCCGAGCTTGACCTCACCTTCATGGGATGGAACTCGCAACTCGACCCTCTGGGGCTCCCGGATTGCGAGGCCGAGAAGGGCTTCACCACTTGCTATCGGCGCATTGAAGAGGCATGGGCCAAGGGTGAGCCGGCCATCGTCGGCGCGCACCGCGCTAACTACGTCAGCCTCGATCCCGTCGCTGGAAGCGAGGGCTACGGCCAGCTTGAGCGACTGCTGAGCGCGCTGACGAAGGAGCACCCCGACCTCGTCTTCCTGACGAGCTGGGAGGTGGGCCAGCTCTACCGCAAGGGCTGGTCATGCGTGCGCTACGGCAGCGACCTCATCTGCCGGAACTACTCCGACACGGAGTGCGAGATGACCTGGCCCTTCGAGGTCACCGGCAGCGTGAGCGAGGCATTCAGCCTCCCCGATGGCCCCACGTGCGCCGCTGGGGTCGAGGACGGCCGGGTCACGCTAACCGCGCCTGAGGGGGACTACCTGATCCGGGTGGAGGATAGCGGCCACGATGACTGATCGGGAGCGCTTCCTGAGTTGCGTGCTGGGCGCGCCGGTGGACCGGCCACCCTTCTGGCTCTTCTGGGGACCGTGGGCTACGACGCGCCGGCGCTGGGAGCGGGAGGGTAAGCCCGCCGAGGTCGCGGACCACCGCAGCTTCGCCAACCCAGATGTCTCGCCGCAGACGGTCCCGGTAATGTGCGGCCCCTGCCCTCGCTTCGAGCGCGAGATACTCGCCGAGGACGAGGACTACGTGACCTTCACCGACACCTGGGGCATCGTGCGGCGGGACTACAAGCACGGCGAGTCAATGTCCGAGTTCATCAAGTTCCCCGTCGCGCATCGCGACGACTGGGAGCGATACAAGGCCGAGCGGCTTGACCCTCATCATCCCGATCGGCTGGCGGGCGACTGGCGCGAGCGGTGCCGCGAGTGGAGGGCCAACGAGTACCCCATCCAGCTCGGTTACTACCCCGACGTGACCTTCTACGGCGGCCTGCGCTGGCTGGTGGGTGACGAGGAGTGCCTGTACCTCTTCTACGATGACCCCGAGCTTGTCCACGAGATGATGGGGCACCTCGCCGACCTGTACCTGACCGTCTTCGAGGCGGTGGCCCGGGAGGTGCGCGTGGACGTCATTCACATCTGGGAGGATATGTGCGGGCGCCAGGGGCCGCTGATATCCCCGGCGCACTGGCGGGAGTTCCTGGGCCCCTGCTATCGCCGCATCTGGCAGTTCGCACAGGAGCACGACATTGAGGTGCTGTCAGTTGACACGGATGGGAACCCCGACGACATCGTCCCGCCTATGATGGAGGCTGGCGTCAACTACTTGTGGCCGATGGAGGTCGCGGCCGGCTGCGATGTGAACTCCTATCGGGAGTGCTATCCCGATCTCGCGCTGATGGGTGGCATTGACAAGCGCGCGCTGGCCGAGGGGCCGGAGGCCATTGACGCCGAGCTGGACCGCATCTGGCCGGCGGTCCTCAACGGACGCTACGTGCCCGACCTCGACCACTGCATCCCTGATGATGTGTCGTGGCAGGACTACTGCTACTACGCCGAGCAGCTCAGGGAGCGCGTGATGAGCATGGAGGGGACGCTGTGAGGCGGGAGCGAGAGAGAGGGGAGACGCTGAGTTGAGCCTGCGCATCGGATACATCGGAGCCGGGAACTTCAGCAACCACCACATCTACCCGCAACTGTCACGTCATGACGTGGAGCTGGTCGCCGTCTGCGACCTGGTCGAGGAGAAAGCCCGCGCCGCCGCCGGGACCTACGGCTTCAAGAGCGTGTACACTGACTTCGGCGAGATGTGCGAGCGCGAGGACCTCGACGCGGTGTTCTGCGTCGGCAGGCAGAAGATGCAGCATGAGGTGGGGATGGCGGTGCTGGACCGGGGGCTGCCGGTCTACGTGCAGAAGCCGGCGGCCCAGACCGCGGCCGAGACCCGGGAGATGGCGGAGGCGGCGGCCCGCAAGCAGGTCGTCTGCCACGTCGGCTTCAACCTGCGGTCCTGCCCGGCGGTGCGCAAGACCAGAGAGCTGCTTGCGGGCACGGAGTTCGGTGCGCCGACGCTGCTCATCTTCCGCTACGGGCTGATGGCGCGCCCTGTCTGGCACGAGGCGATCGCGGATCAACACGTGCACGCGATAGATACGATCCGCCACCTTCTGGGCGAGTGGGAGAGTGTGCAGGTGATGCCGCTGCTGGCCGAGGGCGCGCGCGGATATGTGGCCGCGCTGCGGATGAAGAGCGGCGCGATCGCCTCGCTGAATACGACCTCCGAGCAGGACCCGACCGATGAGTTCATCTACTTCGAGGTGACCGGGCACGAGGGGCACACCGTCATCTCCCACGACGGCGACCTGCGCTACCACCGGCCCGAGGGCGATGACATCTGTATGAGCCTGGGGACCTGGAACCCCCAGCGCCTGATTGACTGGTATGGCTACTTTGATGATGTCGCCAACTACCTGGCGGCGGTGCGCGGCGACGAGGCGGACCTGTGCCCTGTCGCCGACACCATCGGCACGATGGAGCTGGCAGAGGAGATCGCCCGGCAGTGCTACGAGGGAGGTGTCGTCGAGTGAAGTTGTCAGCGATCATCCACGCGATGACCTACCACGGGCAGGACACTGTGCCCTTCCCCGAAGGCCTGCGTACGCTCAAGCGCGCGGGGTTCGACAGCGTCGTGCTCATGTCCCGGCCCGGCGGACCCGTGCTGCGCGAAGGCCAGATCCCGGACGCCTGCCTCATTGACCTCGGCGCCTCCGACGTGGACCTGATCATCGGCCTCGCTGATGACGCGGGCATCGAGGTCAACTCCGTCTTCGGCTCCGGCGTGGATGTCAGCGACGACGCGGCCATGCAACAGACCGTCGAGGGCCTGAGCGGGGTCCTGGACGTCGGCAGGCGCCTCGGCTGCCGATACATGGGGCACCCGTGCCCGCGGGCCGATGCCGCCGGGATGCCCACCGCCGACAAGCAGGACCTCATTGACCGGCTGGTGACGGTCATGGACACCGTGGCCGCCACCGCACCCGAGATCCGCTTCGGCGTGGATGTACACTACCACGGGTCGATCGAGAGCGTCGCCGACTGCCGGTACTACGTCGAGCGGGCCGAGAACGACAACGTGGGGATTCTGCTCAACACCGGGCACATGACCACCACGGGCCAGCCGGGCTGGGAGCTGCTGGACACCATCCCCGACCGCGTTTTCATCATGGGCTGGAAGGACCACCTGACCGGCCCGGACCTGGAGAAGCCGGTGATGTCGGTCGAGTTGGGCACCGGGCACACCGACTTCAGCAAGTACATCGAGCGCCTGAAGGGCGACCCGACCGAGCGGCTCAACCTTATCAACGTCGAGGACGCCACCATCCCCGAGAAAGAGGACGCCCTGCGCGCCAGCCGCGAGTACCTGGAGGGTCTGTGGGCGTCGG
>CBFDBV010000422.1:0-4353 GCA_965603135.1 uncultured bacterium | reverse complement strand
CGCCGTCGCTATGCAGCTCCGGGTCGGCGAGGGCGTTGACACGCTCGTGCTCAATGCCGAGGACGACGCCGTGGAGACGGACGGCCTGAGCTTTGATGGCCGGTGCGCCCTCGTGCGCAGGGGCCACGAGGGCGGAATACGCCGCTATGCCCTGGTCGAGGGGACGAGCCTCAAGGCGGGCGAGCTGGAGCTGATAGCCAGCGACGCGCCGGTGGACGCGGGCGCCGTCCTGGATGAGAACACCTTCCGGGCTGACATTCAGTCCGGTGAGGCGGCGACCGTCACATTGCACTGCCCCGTTGACCCGGGGTTGGTCAAGATAGACGGCATCGAGGAGCCGGTGGACGCAGGCTTCGACACCGAGGCCGAGACGCTGACGCTCACGCTGCCGGCAGGGCGGTACTCGGTGGAGATAAGGAGCCTGTGAGTGGGGCCGCGGCACAGTCCCGTCGTGGACGCGCGAGGTCAGCCGAGGGTGCGACACACCTCCAGCGCGGCCCGCATTACCTCGGGGCCGCGTATCTGAGCGCCCTGATATGAGCTGCGGGGGCCGGTGTACTGGTACAGGAACGAGACCGCGTCCAGCGTGGCCGCCGCCTGGTAGGTGGCTAGCCCTTGCCACAGTTCGTCGTCGAGCTCGACTATCAGAGAGGGCGCGCCGCCACTGACCTCAATGAGTCGCTCGTTCAGCTCGATCGCCGCCCGCGCCCGCTCCGGGCTCTCGTAGATGTCCGGGCTCAAGAAGTACGCCTTCGGCATCGGATGGTTCGGCAGCCTCAGGAAGTGAAAGTCCCCGTAAACCGCCGGCGGGCGCGAGGCGAGATAGTCCCAGAGAACCCGCACCTCGCGCGGTGATTCCTCCGTCGCGCCGCCCTCCTCGAAGGCGAACGCCGCCAGCTCCTCGAGGGCGTTGACGTTGCAGCGCCCCAGCACAATGCCGTCGGGGTTGGTCTGCGGAACGAAGCACAGGCGATACTCCTCCAGCCACCAGGGCTCCCCGTCCAGCGCCGCCTCCGCCATCGCCAGCACCGCCCAGGCCGAGGGTTCCCCCGGCTGCAAGGTCCCGGTGAAGACCGCGCGCCTGGCCGCCTCGTTCCCGACCTCCAGCGCAAGGATGGCTCGCCCTTGCACCGACTGGCCGATCTCGACGAGCGCAGCCTCCGGGTGGGCATAGGCGAGCCCGCGGAGCCTCTCGCAGCACGCGGAATACGGGTAATGCGCCACCGTCGAGAGCACGCGCGGCTCGCCCGGGTCGAGGGTCTGCCTCAGCTCCACGGTCTCGGCGGCATCGCGCTGGTCGGCGGCGGGCAGCTCGGCCCAGTCCAGGAGCGGCCGGGCAGCCTCGCCGACGACGCCGCACGTGAGATAGGGCTTTCTGAGGAAGTAGTCGAAGCCCTCCTCCCGCAGCCAGGCGGGTATGCGCACAGTCACGCGCAGATCGCGCGCTTCATCGGCCCGGTTGTGCACGAGCAGGCACACGTTGTAGCAACTGATCGGCCCCTGGACCTGGACCTCGTGAGGGATGTCATCCTCGCCCGGACTGAGGCTGATACGGCCGGTGCCCTCCGCCCTCATGTCAACCGCACTGCCGCATTCGATGTCGGGCGTGACGGCGACGCCATCGGGCATCACTGTCCACTCCGGCTCTGCCAGTGTCTCCTGCCAGCTTGGGTTCGCCTCATTGTCGTTCATGGGGGCAAGCTCCCGTCGCGCAACTTGGTGGTGGCGGTGAGCGCCTCGTGGCTGTCGGGCCAGTGCCGAGGGATGGCCTCCAAGAGGTCGCGGGCGTGGTGCCTGCGGCCCGTTCGCCCAAGAAGCTCGGCCGCCCGCAGGCAGGCCGTCGGCGCCTCGGGGCTGTCGTGATGGCCACGGGGGATCGCCAGCAACGCCGAGGCCGCCAGGTCCGCAGCGCCCATGCGCTCCAAGGCCGTGCCAAGCCGTAGCAACACAGCCGGGTCGAACTCCTCAGACCTGAAATCGCTCATGAGGCGGCGGAACTGGGTCGCGGCCGCCTCGGCCTGGCCGGAGCGCAGCAAGAGCCGCAGAGCCTCGTTCCAGTGGCGCGCAGCGTGCTTATGCCCTCCGGCTATCATCTCGTAGCACATCCCGACCTGGCGGCGCAGGTCAGGGTCGCCCGGCCGGAGCGCGATGCGTTCCTCCAACAGGCCCGCCGCTGCCATCCACGCGCCGGAGGCGATCAGGCGGCCGACCTCATCCTGCTTGAGTTCGTCGGTTCCCTCCTCAGGCAGCCGCAGTATCCAGGCCCACAGGATGCCGGCCGCGAAGCCCCCGATGTGCGCCCAGTGCGCGGTACCGCCCCCCTCCTCGCCGATCGTGAGCAAGCCCGTCAGGAGATCCAGGGCGATGTAGGCGATGCCGACCCACAAGGCCCGGGCGCTGAAGACCCGAATAAACCACCACACCCACAGGAAGAACCGCACCCGCACGGCGCGAAAGCGCATGGTGAAGAGAGCGACAATGCCCATGATCGCACCGGACGCGCCCAGCATGGGCCTCGACAGATCGCCCGGAGTGAAGACTGAGGAAACGCCGATGTGAAGCATGGCGGCGAAGAGGCCGGCGCTGAAATACACCAGCAGGAAGCGACCGCGGCCCAGCACGTCCTCTGCGTGGCCGCCGAAAACCCACAGGAAGACCATGTTGGTGCCCAGATGCCATAAGTGGGCGTGCGCGAACATGTGCGTCGTCAGCATCCACCAGCCAAAGCGGCTGACGACCAGAGGCAAGTTATCGCCGGCGGGGCTCGTCTGTACCCCGAAGAACAGGTAGAGGTTCACGCCGATGAGCGAGACGGTCACGAAGGGGAAGCTCTGTAACCTGCGGTCAGTGCCGATGGGTAGCAGCATGGCTCACGCCGCCCCAGCGAATAGGCAAGGGGCAAGGGGGAACGGCACAACCGCCGCCGTCTCATGGTGGCGCAGCGGTGTCCCCCTTCGCCCATCGTGCAAACAGCTCCCCGTTGTCTGTTGCGTGTAACAGCGCGAAATCGGGATCCAGGCGCAGGGCGCGGCAGAGCGGAGACGTGGCGCTGATGATCACCCATTGCACCTCGTGCCTGTCGAGCACCTCGCGCCAGCCGGGCTGGAGCTTGTGAGCGCGCTGGAAGTCCTCCATCAAGTCCCTGCCCATCACGTCCGCGCGACCGTCAATGAAGACCAGGTGTTCGGGCCACAGCTTCCAGATGAGGTAGCCGCCCCAGCGGTAGGTGTTGAACATGTTCCCCTGCAAGTCGGCCTGCCGGGCGACCTCGACGCACTCGGTCGGATAGTCCTTGGCGAAGGTCTCCTCGACCCTGTTCAGCGCCGCCGGGCCGGAGGCAATCGCCCCGCCCGCGAGGGCCAGGACAATGAGCCAGTAGAAGAGCTGCGGCTCGCCCCTCTGTCGCTCAGGCTGCTCCGCCTTGAACAGGCCGAGGTCCTGGAGCAGGCCGGTCAGGTGCTGGGCGGCGATGGGCGCGACCACGAAGGCGAACAGGGCGGTGTTGCGCTCCCACTTGAGCGTTATGTGCAGGAAGCCCAGCACCAGCGCCAGGTCGAGCAGCTTCATCCGACGCCGCGACAGCGCGAAGCATAGCACGACCAGCAGAATGAACATCTCCAGGTAGAGGAAGATCGGCTTGGAGAAGTCGGGCGACTTGTACTCGGTGATGATTGTCTTGTGCCAGGCGTGCTCTCCCGAGATGTACTCGAAGGGATAGGTCGCGCCCGCCAGGCCGTTGGGGTTGATGAGGCACGCCGCGCACGCCAGCGCCAGCGAGCCGATCACCACCAGCGGCGCGGGCTGCAGCGGAAGGCCCTCTCGGCGTTGGCGCCACCATTGCGGGATGAGACAGAGCAGGAAGAGACACAGGACACCCGGCCCGAAGATGAAGCCACCGTGCACGTTCACCCACGCCACCATCACCAGCGGTGAGAGCAGCAGCCACCTCTCATTCCCCGTCTGAGCCAGCTCGATGAGGCAGAGCATGATCGTCAGCAGCAGGATGCCGGAGACCTGCGGCCTGACGTTGAAGAGAGGCGCGGCGGCGAAGATGGCGACTATCACCACCAGCAGCACCGGAATCTCGCGCCCGCCGCGCCTGAAGCATAGCCACGCCAGCAGCACCGCCGCCGCAACCGCGACGGCGACCTTCAGCGCCAGCAGCCCCGCAAAGCCCCAGGCATGGTAGAGCCTGTACATCGCTATCTCCCACGCCCACTCGTGCGCGATCCAGGGCCGGCCCTGGCGCGTGTACGTGAAGAGGTCGCGCTTGGGGAGTTGATGGGTCTCGACGATGTGCTTGCCGGTCGCCAGGTGCCACCAGATGTCGTAGGTGCGGCGCGGCCAGATAGC
>CBFDBV010000421.1:0-4358 GCA_965603135.1 uncultured bacterium | reverse complement strand
GGCGTGGTTCCGGTCGGCAGCGGTGGCTGTCTGCTCCAGAACCTCGCCCCGGGCAAGTACGTCCTGGTGGTCTCGGCGTCCGCGTACACCTCCGTCACTCGCGCCGTCACGGTCAACGATGGCGCGGAAACGGAGCTGACCGTGACGCTGGCCAAGCTCACCAAGGACGACTACAAGGCCCGTGGGCGCGTGGTTGGCTTCGTCAAGGACGCCAACGACAACCCCGTGGCCAAGTCGACCCTGGTGCTTATGAAGGGCGACAGCCCCGTCGGGGCGACGCGCCCTGAGAACGCCACCGGCGTCTACGAGTTGGAGTGGTACGCGCCCGGGACCTATAAGGTGATCGCCGTCGCTGCCGGCTTCAAGACGGGCACCTACGACGGCCAGCAGATAACTGCCGGCGGCAGCACCTGGCTGGACGTCGTCCTCCAGCCCAAGTGAGTTGCACTCGGAACTCGGACTACGGACCTCGGACCACGGACTGACGACTACGGACTACCATCACGGCTCTCGCCGTCTGCCGTTGGTCCGATGTCCGGTGTCTGATGTCCGAGGTCCGCCGTTGCCGTTAGTCGGAGGTCGGTTGTCGGATGTCGGAAACCGGTGTATAATGGGACCATGCCGATGAGAACCCTCACGCGGGCAATCCTGTGCGCTCTGATGCTCGCAGGCCTCGGCTGCCTGGCGGCTCACGCTGGCACGCAGCCACCCTTCTCCCCCGAGTACGAGAAAAAGGTGGGGGAGAAGACGGTCGCCAAGGTTGAGACCCAGTACGAGCGCTACAAGGACGCGGAGACGCAGGCCAAGCTGGATGCGATGGCCACCGAGATCGCCGCCGCCAGCGCCCGGCCCGAGGTCACCTACGACGTGCGCCTGATTGACACCGAGGAGGTCAACGCCTTCAGCATCCCGGGTGGCTTCATCTACGTCACCAAGGGCCTGCTCGATGAGGTGCAGTCCGATCACGAGCTGGCGGGCGTGCTGGCTCACGAGATGGCACACAACTGCACCTATGACGCGCTGATCCAGGCCGAGCGCAACAAGGACCTCTTCACCGGCAGCGTAGCGGCGGCCATTGCCGCCATCCTGCTCGGCGCCGGCAGCCAGGAGATCTCGACGGTGATGGTCGCCGGCGAGTATGTGCGCCGCGGAGTGCTGGGCGGCTACTCGATCCAGATAGAGCGCATGGCCGACCACCACGGCGCGGAGTACGTGATGAAGACCAGTTACAACCCGGTGGGGCTGCTCACCTTTATGGAGCGACTGGCGGCGCAGGAGCGGCGTGAGCCGCCCCGGGAGCTCGGCGTCTTTCAGACCCACCCGCTGGCCGTTGAGCGCGTGGAGCTGCTCGCCGACTTCCTGCATGACTCGGGCGTGGAGATCAACCGCCGCGCCACGACGAGCTGGGAGCGCCCCAGGGCCGAGCAGGTCAAGGCGAACGAGCAGGATGCGGCGCTCGTGACCCTGTGGGGCGAGGACCTCTTCCTGGTTATGACGCCCGGCCCGGACCACGAGACGCTGATGCAGCGCGCCGAGGCGATTGTTCAGGTGCTGACGGACCTGCTCGCCGACGGGATGGAGGGCTTCGAGGTCAGGCTCAGTGAGCGAGACGGCAACCCGGCGGTCGTAGCCACTGGCGAGGCGATCGTGGTCATCTACCCGGAGGACGCGCAGGCACACGACCTGGAGCAGGCCGCGCTCGCCGGGCAAGTCAAGGACGCTCTCAGAGCCGCCCTCAGGAAGGAGAGCCTGGACCGGCTGTTCTGAGCCGCCACCGAGCTGTGTGCCGACCGGCTCCGCTCTCGCAGTGGGGCCGCTTTCGTGTACGCGCATCGGAGGTCTGCCCGCGGCCAGGGCGAATGATGCTGCGTCCCCGCCAGGCAATCACGCAGGGGTGTGAAGGCTCGTGCCCGTGGAGCTGACACACAGACAAAGGGTCCTGCGCTGCGTCCGCTGGCAGCCGATTGACCGCGTGCCCATCTACTCGCCCGTCCCCTTCGATCCGTTCGCCTGGGAGCGCGGCGAGCTGCACGGCTGGCAGGCGGAGGACGACAACTATCGCGCGGTGGCGAAGCTGGCCGCGGAGCACTGCTCCGTCAACGGCCGCTTCCGCTGCGCCGGCGGCCTCTTCAACCGCGCCTACCACCTGGTCCCCGACCACTGCATCGAACACGTCTCCCGCGAGACGGTGGGTGATCGCACCACCGTCACGACCGTGGTGCACACGCCCCGCGGCGACCTGCGCACCGTCACTCACCAGGACCGCAACGTCACGACCGGCTGGTACACCGAGCCGCTCATCAAGGACAAGCCCGACGTGGACCGCCTGCTCTCCATCCCCTTCGAGCCGAACCTGCCGGACCTCGAGCCTTTCGAGCAGGAGCGCCGCCGCTGGGGCGAGCGGGCCATCGTGGAGTTGGGGATCTCGACCCCGCTGGTATGCACCTCGCGCCTGATGATCTTCGATCGGTTCCTGGAGTGGTGCGCCTTGGAGCGCGCCATCATCGAGCGCCTCATCGAGGTCGTCTTCGAGCGCATTTGCATCCGGCTGGAGCACCTGCTGAAGGCTGGGGTGATAGATGGCATCTGGCTGGGCGGCTCCGAGCAGGCCACGCCGCCGATGATGTCGCGCGAGTTCTACGATGACCTGGTGGTGCCTTACGATGGCCGGATTATGCAGCTCGTCCACGAGCACGGCGCGCTGGTGCACGTGCACTGCCACGGGAATGTCAACGGGGTGTTCGAGCGGATGATGGACATGGGCGCGGACATGCTCGACCCGGTGGAGCCGCCGCCGGACGGGGACATTGAGATTGGGGAGGCGAAGCGCCGCGCGCGCGGGCGGATGGTGCTGATGGGCAACATTGAGTTCCGGCACTTGGAGTTCGCGACGCGTGAGGGGATTGAGGAGCTGGTGAGGCGCGCCATCTGCGAGCAGGGCAAGGCGGGGATAATGCTCTACCCGAGCGCGAGCCCCATCACGTGGATGAGCGACCAGGTGCGCGACAACTGCATCCAGTACATCGAGTCAGGCCTGCAGTACGGGCGCATGTGAGACCCCGGCGCCATTTGAGGGCCCTTGCTGGGGCTGCGGCCCGGGCGTTTGTCGCTATCGTGGCGGTCCCGCCTGGGCGGGATCAGCCCCCGCACCAATGCCGTTGCCGTTTGCCGTTTCTCGCCTCCCGCTTCTCGCTTCTCGCCTCCAAACGGGGGCCGCCGGCTCGCCGCCGGCGGCCCTGCGTTGCTCACCCTTCTTCGCCTTCTTTGTGGCCTTCTTCTTTGCCTTTTTGCTGCTCCTCTTCGGCGGTCTCTTTGCAGGTCTGCTTACGCCCCTGCCCATCATTCTGCGCCCCTTTCGTGCAGCGGTTCACCGCTGCTGGCATAATGCCGATCGGCGGTCGGCTCTTTCCGGTCCTGCCCTGGGGGAACAGGGCAGAGCTAATGGCCTGGCAATCGGGCCGCCCGCCAACCTCTTAGGCGTCACTCGCCCCTGGCTTTGGCCTCGATTCCCCCCTGCGACTGGGGTAGGCGGTCAAGTACCGCCCCCAGTCGGAACGCGATGATCATCAGCAGCAGATCGCCAAGCGCCACCAATATCACCAGGACTATGTCCATCTCCATTCTTAAGCCACCTCCTTTCGCATCCCATGCTTGTCTGCGTTTGCCTCGTCGGCCTCAGACTCGGCGTCCAGAGCCTCCCTTTCGCCCAGGCCCGCCCCGTGTCCTCCCGGTGGGCAGCTCGGGAGTGAAGGGCGCCGCCAGCTCGCGGCCAGCGGCCCCCTTCGTCGGCTAGGTCTCGGCGGCCTCTGTCCTGGGCATAGACACCAGCACCTGCCAGGTCTCAGTCGCGAGCAGCTCTGGGACAACCACCGGCTCACTCGCCCGCGAGTCTGCCACCAAGCTCCCTGGCCTGCTGGATGACAGCCTCGTTCTGGGCGATCTCACCGGCAGCCTCGGCACTACCGTACACCACCCCCACAAGCTCGGCCTCTACCCAGCGGATCGCATCTCGAAAGATAGCCATCGCATTGGCCGCACCCGACGAGAACGGGTCAGGGTCCGCGTAGGTCAAGGCGACAGCCACGCGCTTGCCACGCAGCGCATGTGGCTCTCCCTCCTGTCCGCCCAGAGCGTACCACCGATCTACGAAGAGCTTCGTTTGCGCCGAGGGGCCAAAGTAGTATATCGGGGTGGCGATGACAAACGCCTCGCAGGCACGAAGCTTGGGATGCACAACCCCCGCCATGTCGTCATCGAGCACGCATTCATCCTCAGGCGCCCCCCGACACGAGTCGCAGGCTTGACAGCCACGGATCTGAAGGTCATTCAGGCGTATCTTCGCGACCTCGCCGCCGACC
>CBFDBV010000420.1:0-4397 GCA_965603135.1 uncultured bacterium | reverse complement strand
AATACCTCTACCGGACATAGATTTCAGCCACCCGACGGACCCTTCGGCGAAGGAAGAGTTGATGGCCGAGTCTCGAGAGGCAATCGAGGCCGGAGACTATGAGAGGCCGCTGGAGCTGGCGAGAAAAGCGCTGGCCGCCCACGCCGTCCTCCACGGCCCGGCCGGGAAGCCGGAACTGAGGGAGGAGTTCCTTTCAAGCAGTATCGTGGCACAGGCGACCCCGCCTGTGCACACCAACGACGAATCCACAGGCGAGGGCGCCTGTGGCACGATAGACTTCCCCGGCCGCGAGGATTTCGTCCACGACCTGCTCGCGAAACTCGCCCAGCGTATGATGGACCTCAATGAGACAAAGCACACTGAGATGGACGGCTTCCTCACCTGGCTGGAGCGGCACCTGGGCTGCCCGCTTGACGAACTCTCCGGAAAGAGCCTCATCCGCAACTACGACGACCGCGAGAAGATCGCCGACTTCGATGACCTGTCCCGGCGGCTGTGCAGCGCCGCCAACCGCAGGAAGATCGCCGGTGACCCGCGCAGCCGCGACTTCCAGGAGGCGATACAGGCGGAATACGAGCCGTCCGTGCAGAGGCTCGACGAGGTCAATGAGGCCCTGGCGCGCACCGATGAGCTGATTGACAACATCGTGTATGCGCTCTACGGGCTGAGCGAAGAGGAGATCGCCATCGTCGAGGAAAGCCTGGCATAGAGGTACAACCTGCAAGCGTTGACACTACTCGGCATGCGAGTCGGACCCGGCCACATCGCGCCCGGCCCAATGACTGGCTAGTGTTAGGAATCGCAGAAGCACTTTGTGGCGAAAGCGGCATCACCGAAGACGCACGGCGAGTATCCTGAATCCGCTCGGCTGGATGTCCGCTGCGAACGACCCGCCGCGCAGCTCGATGCTCTCTCCGGTCAGCAAGTCGGTGATGCTTGCCGGCGCATCTGGGAGGTTGACGGCCACAACCGCGGTCACCTGGCTCCCTACTTGCGCTCGGCGTAGACGTAGTAGGCGCCTCGAGGCTCGCCCCCATCTTCGATGAACCACGCCTCCAGGTCCACCCGGCCCGCCTTCAGGTGCACGGTGAAGGTGGCGGCCTGCGCGCCCGGCGGGACGTCCGCCATCTCATCAATCCCCGCTATCTTCAGCCGCGCCCTGGCCGGACGAATGGCGGTGCTCTCCTCGTCCGGCAGCTCCGCGTCAACGGGCAGCCCGAGCTCGCTGGGCCAGCGGCGCAGGGAGAGTTCGTACTCGCCGTCACGCTCGACGTAGACGGCCCACTTCCCGGTGGACTCCTGGGCCGCCCTGATGTGCGGCTGGTTCCACGCCACGTCGCCCATCACGTCCATCGCGCACAGACAGGTCGGATTCTCCTCGTCGCTGCCGATGCTGATGGGGCAGTACTCTGTCAGGCCCGGCGATACTTCGTCCCACCAGCGCTCGTGGGCCAGGCGCAGCCGGCGCAGCACATCCGGGTAGTGCTCGGCAACGTCGTTGCGCTGGCCCGGGTCGGCGGGCATGTAGTAGAGTCCCTGCCCCTCGATCAAGCGCCAGTCACGGGTCATCACCGCGTTCGTCCACTTCTCCGGCGGCTCCGTGTACTGCCGGTACTGCACGAAGACCTCGCGGTCCGGCAGGCCCATCGGCTCGCCGCGCAGCAGCGGC
This sequence comes from uncultured bacterium, assembly GCA_965603135.1. Lineage (GTDB taxonomy): Bacteria > Armatimonadota > Zipacnadia > Zipacnadales > UBA5352 > CBFDBV01. Next base: position 2,728 of record CBFDBV010000420.1, on the reverse strand, counting down.
GCGACGCTCACACCGTCGAAGGGCTCGTGCTCCGGCTCGTCCAGCCCGCACAACTCGATGAAGGTGGGCAGCAGGTCCATATGCGTTGTCAGCTCGTGCACATCCACGCCGGCCGGGATGCCGCCGGCGGGCCACCGGATGAAGAACGGCACGCGGTGCCCGCCCTCGTAGTACGAGCCTTTCTTCCCGCGCATGCCCGCGTTGTAGCCCCTGCCCTGGGGCTCGAACCAGCCGCCCGAAGAGCCATTGTCAGTCATAAAGATCAGGATCGTGTCCTCCGCCAGCTCCAGGTCCTCGAGGAAGCCCACCAGCCGCCCCATGTTCTCGTCTATGTTGGTGATCATCCCGTAGAAGGCCGGCTCCGGGATCTCGGGGTTGTCGCGGTAGAGAGCCGTGTATTCCTCCGCGACCAGGTAGGGACTGTGCGGGGCGTTGGTGGCCAGGTAGCAGAAGAAGGGCTCGTCGCGGTGCTCCTCGATGAACTTCATCGCCTCGTCGAACCAGATGTCCGTGCAGTAGCCCTCGTGCTTGGTCGGCTCGCTGTTGTGGAAGTACGTGTCGTCGAAGTAGCTGTTGCCCCAGAAGTCCGGGGTCTGGCCGACGCCGCCGCCTTTGTGGGCAGCTACGGTCTCGAAGCCCCGGTCCTGGGGGCGGTAGGGGTAGTTGTCGCCCAGGTGCCATTTGCCGAACATGCCGGTGCGGTAGCCGTTCTGCGCGAAGACATCTGCCATGGTCACCTCATCCTTGCGCAGGATCGAGCGCCCCCAGCAGGTCGCCCAGGCACCGTTACGCAGGGGGTTGCGCCCGGTCATGATGGCTCCGCGCGTGGGCGTGCAAAGCGGCGAGACGTGGAAATCCTCAAGGCGGGCGCACTCGACGAAGAAGTCGTCGAGGTTGGGAGTCTGTATCCAGGGATTGCCGGTGCAGCCCAGGTCGCCGTAGCCCTGGTCATCGGTCATAACCAGGATCAGGTTGGGCGGGCGCGACGCGTTCGCGTGACCCTTCGTTGAGCTGCGCGTTCCGCTTATGTCCGTGCTCATGACGTGCTTCCTCCTCGAACCGTGGGATGACTACGTGTCGGCTCGCGATCGTGTCCGCGCCCGTCGGCAAGGTTACCCTTGGCTCCGTGCGCTGTCAACCCGCGCGTTCGCGCGGTCCACGTGCGTTGTCTCCCCTCAGCGCATTTGGTATGATGAGCCCAGCGCCTGGTGCCGAAGAGGCGGCTCGCCGCAGGCCGTTCGTGCACACACTGACCACGCGAAGGGTGACCTGCGATGCCGAAGGCGATCATAGTGGACGCGGTGCGCACCGCCATCGGCCGGTTCGGCGGCGGCCTGGCGGAGTTCTCGGCCGCCGACCTGGCGACCTACCTTCTCAAGTCCCTGATCGAGCGCAACCAGGTGCCCGTAGAACAGGTGGACGAGGTGATTCTGGGCCAGGTGCTCCAGGGAGGGTCGGGCGCGAACGTCGCGCGCGCGGCGGCGATCCGGGCTGGCCTGCCTGTCACCGTCTGCGGCACGGTGGTCAACATGGTCTGCGCCTCGGGCATGAGGGCGCTCGAGATGGCCCGCCAGGGCATCCTGCTCGACGAGGGGAGCATCTACCTGGCCGGCGGCACGGAGAGCATGAGCAATGTGCCCTTCTACCTCAAGGAGATGCGCTGGGGCCGCAAGCTGGGCAGCACGGAGATGACAGACGGCGTGGCCGACGAGGGCCTGCGCTGCCCGGTCACCGGCACGATCATGGGGATGACCGCCGAGGAGATCGCCTCGCGCACGGGCATCACCCGCCAGGAGATGGATGCCTGGGCCCTGCGTAGCCAGGAGCGCGCGCGGGCGGCCATCGAGAGCGGCCGGTTCGCCGACGAGATCGTCCCGGTGCCTCGCAAGAAGGATGAGCCCTTCGCCACGGACGAGCATCCGCGCGAGACCTCCCTGGAGGCCCTCGCCGCGCTGAAGCCCGCCTTCAAGGAGGACGGGTGCGTGACGGCGGGCAACGCCTCGGGCATCAACGACGGCGCCGCGGCGGTTCTCATCGTCGAGGAGGAGCGAGCGAAGCAGTTGGGCTGGCAGCCCAGGGCCACCATCGTTGCCTCCGCTATGACCGGCGTTGAGCCCGAAGTGATGGGCCTCGGGCCCGTGGACGCGGTGCGCAAGCTCTGCGCCAAGATGGCGGTCGGCGTGGATGAGTTCGAACTCATCGAATTGAACGAGGCCTTTGCGGTGCAGGCGCTCGCGGTCATCCGGGAGCTGGGGCTTGACGAGGAGAGGGTCAATGTCAACGGGAGCGGCGTGGCCCTGGGCCATCCTCTCGGCGCGACCGGCGCTCGCATCGTCACCACGCTGCTCTATGAGATGGAGAGGCGCGACCTGAGCCTCGGCCTCGCGACGCTGTGCGTCGGCGGCGGGATGGGGATGGCGATGGCCATCGAACGGGGGATGTGAATATGCAGGTCAACACGATGTGCATCATCGGCGCGGGCACCATGGGCACCGGCATCGCCCAGGTCGCCGCCCAGGCGGCCATCCGCATCTACCTGCTGGACACCTGCGAGGAGGCGACCTCCCGCAGCCGCGCGCTGTTGGAGACCTCCCTTCAAGGTGGCATCGAGCGCGAGAAGATCAGCCCTGAGGGGGCCGAGCAGGTCCGCAAGCTCATCACCTGGGAGATGACCTACGACCGCCTGGCCGAGGCCGACTGGGTGATCGAGGCCGTGTTCGAGGACCTC
>CBFDBV010000419.1:0-4422 GCA_965603135.1 uncultured bacterium | reverse complement strand
TGGAAGCCGGATACGACGCACGGCAGAGCAACCGGGGACAGTCATCCCGCCCAGGCGGGATGACTGTCCCCTGCCCGCCCTTCAGCCGCCGTCGCGAACCAGGGGAACAGGAGAGGAGTACGATGCAGCGTCAAGTTGGCTGGTCCACCGGCCCCCGGCGTGGGGGTCATCCCCCTCGTAGCCCAACCGGAAGCAACCTGTGGTGGGGACTTATCAGGCCCGCACTCGTCATTGCCCTGCTGGGTGGCGTGGCGGTGGTGCATCTGCTCGCATGTGCCCGCCTCTCGACCATCGAGTGGGACAAGCAGCGTTTGACGCGGATGCTGGCTGACGCAGACGCGCAAAGAGCCGAGCTGCGCCAGGAGCTGTCGGAGTATTGCAGCCCCGAGCGCATTTTGAAACATGCCGAGGCTCGCGGGCTGAAAAAACCTGTGCGCGTCGTCCACGTCAACGTTGACGAAGTGCCGGAGGCGCTGTGTGCCGAGTTGCCCACGGCCGGCTCGGAGGAGTTGGTCGCCGTCGTGAGGGTCGGTCAACTCCCGCGCGAGGCCGCCGGGTCAACGACGCCTCCGCCGCAGGCTCTCTGGTAGGCCGTCGCAGGCAGGCAGCGACGCTGCCCTCGATCTCTCCCGAGAGGAGTGATCAAATGCCGCCAGTCCGCAGAATCCTCAGGCGAGAGGCAAGGCGTATGCGCCGAGCACCGGCAGTTCCTCGACCCGCGGCAAGTCGCATGCCTCATCCTCTTGCTGACCACCGGCTCAACTGGCTTCTCAGTGCCTTCGCCGTTGCTCTCATCTTGCTTGCTGTGCGCCTCTTTCACATCCAGGTCATCAAGCACCCGCACTATATGAGCCTCGACGAGCGGATTCACCCCGGCGAGGCGCCCACCCCGCCGCAACCCGGCGCCATCTACGCGCGCGGGCTCGAGCCGCTGGCCGAGAGCATTCAGATGGTGTCGGCATGCGCGGACCCCGTCAAAGTGCAGGACGAGGGGGGCATAGACTACGCCGCGCGTGTGATCGCGGAGGAACTCGGCCTCGACTTTGATAAGGTGCGCGAGAAGCTTGAGACCAAGGCGAAGAAGAAGAGCACCTTCGCGTACCTCGCGCGGCTTCTTCCCCCGGATCAGGCGGACGAGATCCGCGACCTGGGCCTGGAGGGAGTCTGGAGCATCCGGGAGTATCGCCGCATCTACCCGGGCGGCCGTCTGGCCTGTCACGTCCTCGGGCGCTGTAGCCCCTTCCACGAGCCGATGGATGGCACCGAGTACCGTTGGCGATTCCTGTTGGCCGGGCTGCAGGGAACCTGGCGCAAGAACGTGGATTGTCACGGCAGGATCATTCCGGGCGAGGACAACCGTGCCGTATTGCCCTCCATCCCCGGCAAGGATATCATACTCACGATAGACCACTCCCTGCAACGCGTCGTGGAGCTGGCCCTGGATGCGTGTATGAAGGAGCACCGGCCCAGGACCGCGACCTGTGTCGTGCTCGATCCTCAGACCGGCGCGCTGCTCGCGGTCGCGTCACGGCCTGGGTTCAACCCGAACGAGCCCGGCCGTTGCACCCAGGAGACGCTGAAGAATCTGCCGGTCATCCGTCAGTACGAGCCAGGGAGCCTCTTCAAGGTTCTTCTCGTCGCCGCGGTGCTTGAGTCCGAACGCTACGAACCGAGCCTGAGGTTCTACTGCGGCGGGACCACCGAGATCGGGCGCAAGCCGCTACGCTGTTGGGGCAGGTGGGCGCACAACGGCGGGCATGGAACCCTCGACCTGACCGAGATGCTGGTGAAGTCCTGCAACATCGTGGCAGCCAGGTTTGCGCTCTGGCTCGGGGCCGACGAGTACTGCGGCTTCCTGAAGCAGGTGGGCATCGGCGAGCGCACGCAGGTTGGAATGCCCGGCGAGGCCGCCGGCTACCTGCGCCCGGTCAAGAAGCTTCCGGAGCGCGACCTGGCCAACCTCGGCTTCGGCCAGGGCGTGGCGGTTACCGACATCCAGATGGCGAGCGTGGTGGCGGCCGTGGTCAACGGCGGCCTCCTGATGCAGCCGCACATAGTCGAGGCTGTGGCCGATCCGGCCACTGGAGCCCTGCTGCGCGAGGTCAAGCCGCTGGTGCGGCGCCGGGTGTGCTCTGAAGAGACCTCGGCCACGGTCCGTCGCATCATGGGCGAGGTGGTCAAACGCGGCACCGGCACCAGGGCGCAGATCGAGGGGGTGCAAGTCGGCGGCAAGACGGGCACCGCGCAGAAGTGGATAGCAGATGCCGGCGGCTTTGTGCCGGGCCGCAACATCGTGTCCTTCGTGCTGGTGACGCCGCTGGATGAGCCTCGCTTCGTCATCCTGGTCACGGCGGATGAGCCGCAGGTTGGCGAGCACGGCGCTGAGGTCGCGGCTCCGGTGGCGCGGACCGTGGCCCTGGCGGCGCTTCGGCGGGCCGGGCTGCTGCCGGAGGATGTCGAGATCAACTCCAGCCCGGATGAGTGAGCGTGCCAGCCCCGCGCGGAGTCGGATCGCTATGCAGCGCAAGGTGCCTCTCAGCTCGTTGCTCGACGAGGTTGACGCGGTGATCGAGAGCCAGGGCGAGGCCGAGATCACGGGCGTGAGTGCGGACTCGCGCCAGGTCAAGCCCGGCCACATCTTCATCGCCTACCAGGGCTTCGAGCACGACGGCCATGACTTCATCGCTCCCGCGGTGGACGGGGGGGCTGTTGCAGTCGTCTTCGACCGGCCTGAGAGGAGGCCGGTCCTCCGGGATGTCGCCTGGGCGCGCGTGCGCGACGCCCGTCGGGCGGCCGCCGAGATCGCGGCCGCGTACTGGGAGCATCCCTCGCGGGAGATGATGCTCGCCGGCGTGACCGGCACCAACGGCAAGACCACCGTCACCTACCTCATCGAGGCAATACTGACCGCCGCCGGGATGCGCGCCGGTGTCATCGGCACGCTCGGATACAGGTGGGGCAGCTCGCAAATCGCCGGCCCGCGGACCACGCCGGATGCCGTGGAGCTTCAGTCGCTGCTCCGGCAGATGGTCGCCGATGGCGTGCAGGGGATTGCGATGGAGGTCTCGTCGCACGCGCTGGCACTCGACCGCGCCTGGCGCTGTGCCTTCGACGTGGGCGTGTTCACTAACCTGAGCCAGGATCACTACGACTTCCACCGTGACGCGGAGGACTACCTGGCCGCCAAGTCGCGGCTGTTCGCCGATTATCCCGCCCAGGCCGCTCCTCACAAGCAGATGAGGGCGGCCGTGAACCTCGATGACCCTTTCGGGCGGCGCGTTGCGGAGCTGGCTGCGTGCGAGGTCATCGGCTTCGGATTCGGTGCAGACTGTCCGGTGCGCGCTGTTGACCTGGAGACCTCGCGAGAGGGGTCGAGCTTCCGGCTCGTGCTTCCGGGCGGGGAGGTTCGCATTGACTCACAGTTGCCGGGGCGGTTCAACGTGTGCAACTCCCTTGCTGCCGCCGCCGCCGCGCACGCTATGCAGATTGAGCCGGCGGCGATCAAGCGCGGCCTTGAGAGCCTCGCGAGTGTGCCGGGGCGCTTCGAGCGAGTTGACGAGGGCCAGCCCTACGAAATCGTCGTTGACTACGCGCATTCCGAACAGGCCGTCGAGAACGTATTGCGCCTGGCGCGCGATCTTCAGCCCTCGCGTCTGATATGCGTTTTCGGCTGCGGCGGCGATCGCGATCCCGGGAAGCGCCCGAAGATGGGATGCGTCGCGACCGAGTTGGCGGATTTCACGATCATCACCTCTGATAACCCGCGTTCGGAGGATCCGCTGGACATCATTGCACAGATAAAGGCCGGGGTGGTCGGCGATGCCTACGCCATCGAGCCCGACCGCCGCGAGGCCATCCGAATGGCGCTGGAGATGGGCCAGCCGGGAGACCTCGTGCTCATCGCGGGCAAGGGCCATGAGACTGAGCAGACATTCGCGGATCACACGATTGAGTTCAATGACCGCGAGGTCGCACGGGAGCTGCTGAGAGAGATCAGGCGCTAGGGCGGACTGTTCGCAGGTTTCGAGACAGCGCAAGTCGGCTGGTTGGCTGCCGTTTCGAGGTGCGATTGTTGCGGAACACAGGCCCTGACTTCGAAATGACGCTTGGTGAGATCGCCGAGGTATGTGGCGGCGAGGTGGGGGAGGACTGGGCCTCCGCAGTCGCCACCGGTGTAAGCACTGACACGCGCGAGGTCCAGCCGGGCGAGCTGTTCGTCGCTCTGACCGGCGCGCGTCACAACGGCCACGACTTCGTCGGCGAGGCCTTCGAGCGGGGCGCCGTCGGTGCCGTCGTCGCGCGCGGCAAGCGAGGCGTCGTGGCCGGCCGCCAGCCCCTTGTGACTGTTGACGACACCCTGGTGGCGCTCGGGAAGATCGCCTCGCGGCATCGCTCGAAGTTCAACGTGGCGATCACCGCTGT
>CBFDBV010000418.1:0-4425 GCA_965603135.1 uncultured bacterium | reverse complement strand
CACCTTCCGCCTGCTCATCAACGGGAACGAGGTCGGCAGCGTCGTCGCCGACGGGGTCCACGGCGAGACCGATGCGGTCGAAAAGGTGCGCGAGCTGAATGTTGAAGGCGTGGACTTGCAGCGTCACGGCCGGATCACAGTGGTAGGCGAGCCCGACGCCGGCGAGCGGGCGCGCGTGGTGGGCGTCAAATTCGTGCGCACCGGGCGCTTTCAGGGCGAGCTGCTGCCGGCGGAGGCCCTCGCACTGCCGCCGGACCTGCGCATCCACCCCAGCCCTCGGGAGCGCCGCAGAGCCAGCGGCATGCTCAGCAGATTCGTCGGCCGCTTCGTCTCGGAGGCGAACGCGGAGCTGAGCCGTGAGCTGGAGGAGCTGAAGACGCCCGACGATCTGCGCCGCTACCAGGAGGACATCCGCGGCCGCTTGGCCGAGTTCTTTGGCCGCTGGCCGGAGAAGACGCCGCTGAATGCGCGCATGATGGGCAAGATCGAGCGCGACGAGTGCACCATCGAGAAGGTCGTCATCGAGAGCGAGCCGGACTACTACGTCCCGCTCAACTTCTATGTGCCGAAGGGCAAGCCGCTGCCCGCGCCCGGGGTGTGCATCACGATGGGCCACGCCGCCGAGGGCAAGGGCTACCACCTCTACCACGAGTTCGCGCTGGGCCTGGTGCGCAAGGGCTATGTCGTGTGCGCCTTCGACCCCATGGGGCAGGGCGAGCGGATCAGCTACTTCGAGCCGGCCGAGGAGATAGGGAGCCGCGGCGGGCCCGTGGGGCAGCACCACTACATGATGCGGCACTGTTATCTGGTGGGGCGCACGCTGAGCGGCCTGCGCACCTGGGACGGCGTGCGCGCGGTGGATTATATGCTCAGCCGCCCGGAGATTGACCCCGAGCGCATCGCGGTGGGCGGCAACTCCGGCGGCGGGCAGATGACGCTGCTCATTACTGCCTGCCACCCGCGCGTGACCTGCTGCGCCGCAGCGCACCCGGGCGGCTCGATGGAGAACACCTACCTGCTGGGCAAGCGGCACCTGGACCTGAGGGTCATCGGCTTGATACCGCCGCGCCCGTGCCGCTGGATCGTCGGCGACGAGTCTGGCGAGGAGCGGGGCCATCGCTCGCGCTACGACTACCTCCAGCGCTTCTACGACTTCTACAGCTGCCCGGAGGCGAATGACTTCATCCTGGTGGACGGCGTCCACGACATGAAGCGCCCCAAGCGCGAGGCCGCCTACGAGTGGTACAACCGCTGGCTGGCTATGCCGGACGCGGGGACCACCGAGGACGAGCTGGACCCGCTGACCGCCGAGGACCTCTGGGTCACTGAGACCGGCCAGGTGCTCAGCTCCCTGGGCGGCGAGACCGGGCAGACCATCAACGCCCGGCTTATGCGGGAGATGGCCCCGGCGCGGCCCGATCCTGCCGCGGATGAGGCCGAGCGCAAGCGGTTCATCGAGCGGCGTCGGGAACGCGTGCTCCAGCGCCTGGGCCTGGTCCTTGACCCTGAGCGCGAGCCGCCGGCGGCGCAAGAGGGCGGCGACTTCCCGCACCCGAAGCTCAGCATCGAGAAGCTGGTCATGACCTCCGAGCCCGGCATCGAGTTGCCCGCGCTGCTGATCGCACCCAGGGAGGGCGCGCGGGGGCCGGTCTTCGTTCACGCGGCGGAGTTGGGCAAGCCGCAGAAGCTCGGTGAGGCCGCGCTGCCCTTCAGGCTTGCCCTGGCGGGCCATCGCGTGCTGTCCGTGGACGTGCGCGGGACGGGTGAGTTGGACCTCGAGCGCGGCAAGCGCACACAGGTCAGTCGCTACGATCAGATTCACTTCCGGCGGGACTCCCTGGCCATCAGCTCGACCAGCGCGGGGAGAACGATGCTGGGCCAGCGTGCTTTCGATCTCATCCGCTGCGTGGACTACCTGCGCGCCAGGGAGGACACGGCAGACGCGCCGGTGGTGCTGGTCGGTGAGCGGGTCGGCGGGTCCTGGTGCCTGGCGGCGGCGGTTGCTGACGAGCGACCCGCCGCGGTCGCGACGGTGGGGACTCTGGCCTCTTATCGGCTCATCATCGAGAACAAGTGGAACAACCTGCGCGAGTACTTCTGGGTGCCCGGCGCGCTGGCGGACTACGATCTCTGCGACCTGCCGGCGCTCATCGCGCCGAGGCCGGTGGCGCTGATCAACGTGGTGGACCAGATGGTGCACGTGATGGACGCGGATGCCATCCGCGCGGAGTACGCCTGGGCAGCCAGGTACTACGAGGCTGCGCGCGCACCGGGTGATCTGAGGATCGTCTCTCCCGCAACCGACGCAGAAGTCATCGGGGCGCTCTGTGACCTCCTGTGAGTTTTCAAGGCCGGCGGAGGATAAAGCGCGGCGCCGGCGAAGTACCGACAGTCAGTGAGACAAGCCGCAAAACCTGAAAGGAAGTTGGAGATGAAACTTGGGCTGATACATTACAACGCACCCGGCGACACGCTGGAGGAGTTCCTCGACTACGTCGCGGACACCGGATTTGAGTGCGTGGAGCTGCGCGGCACTGACCTCTGGCCGGACGGGGTGGATGATCCCAAGCCCAGCACCGTCGAGGCCAAGCAGATGTGCGACGACCGCGGGCTGGTCGTGTCCGGCGTCTCGCTGGGCAACGACTTCGTGCTGCTGGATGATGACGCGATCGCCGAGCAGGTCGAGCGCACGAAGAGGTTTGCTGAGCTCGCGCTGATGTGCGACTGCAACATCTTCCGCACCGAGGGCGGCCGTCCGAAGGACGAGGTCCCCGAGGACCGCCAGGCGGAGGCGATCATCAAGTGCGTGACCGCCTGCCTGCCGATGTGCGAGGAGATGGACATCTACCTCGCGATTGACAACCACGGCGTGGTGAGCAACGACTACGAGCTTCAGCTCGAGGTGTTCGAGGCGGTGGCTTCGCCCCACGTAGGCGCGAACTGCGACACGATGAACTACCGCTGGTTCGGCTACGAGGTGGACAAGCTGCCGGAGATCTACGAGGCGATCGCTCCGTATGTGATGCACACGCATATGAAGGACGGAACCGGTGCCCGGGGGGAGTATGTCGGCGCCGCCCTCGGCGATGGCGAGATCCCGCTGGACGTCGCGCTCAAGGCCTTCAAGGGCGCCGGGTACGACGGGGCCTACTGCGCGGAGTACGAGGGCAAGGAAGACAGCGCCATCGGCTACCGCAAGTGTCTCGACTGGCTGCGCGCGAATGTCACCTGAGCGGCGATGCGCACTCTGATTGAGCTGCTCGATTATGCCTCAGCCGAGTACGGCGAGAGAGTCGCCGCGGTGTATCGCGGCGACTCTCTCACGTACGCGGACCTGGCGCGGCTGGTCGAGAGCTTCTCGCGCAACCTGCGCGCGCGGTTCGACGTAGGGCCGGGCTCCAGGGTCGCGCTGGTGATGCCGAACTGCATTCACTCGATCATCTGCTACGTGGGTGTCATCCGCACGGGCGCTGTGGCCGTGCCTGTCAACATCCGCCTGAAAGCCCAGGAGATGAAGTTCATCCTCCAGGATGCAGGCGCGCACGTCGTCATCGCCCACGAGCGCACGTGGCCTACGGTCTCCAAGGTCATCCCCGACCTTCCCGCCGTGCACGCCCTGATCGGCGTCGAGCTGGACGCCGAGGGCGTCGTGCCGGTCGAGGACCTCACGCGCGATGGGGGAGAGGACTTCCCGCTCCCCGACCTCGGCCCCGATGACGTCGCCGCCATCATCTACACCTCCGGCACCACCGGTCTCCCCAAGGGCGCTATGATCACCCACGGCAACATCCTCTTCAACGTGAAGTCCACCATCCGAGGGCACGGCTTCCGGCCCGATGACGTGCACATGCTGATTGTGCCGCTCTTCCATGTGACCGGCCTCAACACCATCCTGCCCACCTCGCTGCACCTCGGCTCCACCGTGGTCATCACTGCTCAGACGAACCCGTCAGACGTCCTGGGCCTCATCGAGCAGCATCGAGCCACGACGCTGTTCGCGGTGCCGACGACGATGATATTGCTGACGCGCGTGAGCAACCTCGGCGACTACGATCTGTCGTCACTGCGGTTGATCGCATACTCCGGTGCGCCGATGCCGGTGCGAGTCATCGAGCGCCTGCGCGAACTCTTCCCCGACGTGCTGCTGCACAACTTCTTCGGCCTGACGGAGACCACCTCAGTGACCACGGTGCTGCCCTCCGAGTTCGCCCTCAGCCATGCCGAGTCCATCGGCCGCCTGGTCCCGGAGTTGCAGGCGAAGATCGTGGGCCCTGAGGGCGAGGAGCTGGGGCCGGGGGAAGTCGGCGAGCTGCTCATCAAGGGCCGCAGCATCGTCAAGGGTTACCACGATCGGCCCGAGGCCACTGCCGAGGCCATCGTGGATGGCTGGCTGCACACCGGCGACAACGCGATGATAGACGAGGA
>CBFDBV010000417.1:0-4426 GCA_965603135.1 uncultured bacterium | reverse complement strand
CCCATCCGCATTCCCGAACGCTCCTCGAACTGGCAGCACGCGCACCTCGGTGCCTACGGTCAAGTCGTGCCCCCACAAGGAAATTCGCGCAGAGACGCGTCTCACAGAGAGCCCGTGCATTGCCCGCCGCGCCTGCTCGCGAGCAGTGCGCCCAGGGCGCAAAGTCCTGAGAAGATTGCAGCCGTCAGGACGTAGCCCACAGCGGTAGTGGCAGCAGACTCAGGGCGCTCTTGAATGCTCTTGGCCGTCGCGGAACTGACGTACGGGCCGAACCGGAGGTCGATCCATTGCACTCCCGCCAGCAGCAGGACGAACGCTATCCCGACTGGCGCTGCCGCGAGCGGCCTTGCACCAGTGCGCCGATGCATCTTCCACCCGGTCTGCACGGCGAGCAGCAGCATTCCACCACCTATGATGCATGCGAGGGCGGCTGCCACCATCGCGTTCTGTCGTATCCAGGCGGGAGCAACCGCTGAGAATAGGATAAACGGGAGACCAACACACGCGCATAAGACAGCAACCCCCAGCACGTAGTCCACTGTGTACCAGAGCACATCCCGGGCGTACTGAACGGCCCAGCGCCTCGCCATTGTCCTCACCCCCCTCCTCCCCGGTCCTCCTGCTCTTGGCCATCGCAGCGGGCAGGCTCGTCCATACAGACCCCCGCATCACGCGTAGCCACGACCGCTGCGGCTCTCAGTGCGTCGGCAACGACAGCATCCGCGCGTTGATGGCGACGACTATGGTGCTGACGGACATCACGATCGCCCCGACCGCCGGGGGCAGCAGTATGCCCCAACCGTAGAGCACGCCGGCGGCGAGCGGAATCGCTATGACGTTGTAAGCGGTGGCCCAGACGAGGTTCTGAACCATCTTGCGCCGGGTGGCCTGAGAGAGGGCGAGCAGGTCCAGGACGTTGCGCGGATCGTTGCGCACCAGGATGATGTCCGCGGACTCGATCGCCACGTCGGTGCCGGCGCCGATGGCGATGCCGACGTCGGCCTGCACCAGCGCGGGGGCGTCGTTGATGCCATCGCCCACCATCGCCACCTTCATCCCGCGCGCCTGGAGCTGTTGGATATTGGCGGCCTTCTCGTCGGGCAGCACCTCCGTGAAGTGCTCGTCCAGGTCAAGTGCCCGGGCCACCCAGGCCGACGCCCGCTCTTTGTCGCCGGTGAGCATCACGGCCCGGATGCCGAGGGAATGAAGGCGCTCCACGGCCTCCCTGGACTCGGGGCGGATCACATCGGCGAGGGCGATGGCGCCCAGGACGCGCTTGCCCTCGACCACGTAGACGACGGTGCGCCCTTCGCCGCCTAGGTCGCCCAGCCCTTCGTCAGGCGCGCCAACGCCGGCCTCGTGCAGGTAGTCGGAGCTTACCACCTTGATGTCGCGACCTTCGACCTGCGCCCAGGCCCCTTTGCCCGGGATGGCGCGGAAGTCGGTGACGTCGGAGAGATCGAGGCCGCGCTCCTGGGCTTCGCGCACGATCCCCTGAGCGATGGGATGCTCAGAGCGGGATTCCACGGCGCCGGCGAGGGAGAGCACCCGGTCATCTTCCCCCTGGCCGAGAGCCCTGACCTCAACCACGCCGAAGCGACCCTCGGTGAGCGTGCCGGTCTTGTCGAAGACGATGGTATCCAGGCTGCGCGCGGCCTCGAAGGCCGTGCGGTCGCGGATGAGCAGGCCACGTTGTGCGGCGAGAGCGGTGGAGACCGCAACCACCAGCGGCACCGCCAGGCCCAGCGCGTGCGGGCAGGTGATGACCATCACCGTGATGCTGCGCTCGAGAGCGAAATCGAAGGCCCACCCTGCAACAAGCCAGGCCGCCAGGGTCACGGCGCCGACGCTCAGGGCGATGACCGTGAGCCAGAAGGCGGCGCGGTTGGCGAGGTCCTGGCTGCGCGAGCGGCTCTGCTGAGCCTCCTGCACCAGACTGATGACCTGGGAGAGGTAGGTCTCGTCGCCGGTCTTCTCGATGCGCACCTCCAGGGCGCCGTCGCCGTTGATGGCGCCGCCAATGACCTCGGCGCCTGGGCCTCTTTGCACCGGCGTGGCCTCGCCGGTGAGCATCGCCTCGTTCAGTTCGCTGAGACCCTCGAGGATTCTGCCATCGGCGGGGACCTTCTCCCCCGGCTTGATGAGTATGCGATCGCCGCTCTTCAGGTCGCCGACGGGGACGTCACGGGTGGTTCCGTGGGCGCTGAGCAGGTGGGCCTCGTCGGGCATCAGCCGGGCCAGCTCGTGGAGCGCCCGCGAGGCGCCCATCACCGAGCGCATCTCGATCCAGTGGCCCAGGAGCATGATGTCAATGAGGGTCGCCAGTTCCCAGAAGAAGACCTTGCCCTCAAGGCCGAGCACCACGGCCGCGCTGTAGAAGTAGGCTGCCGAGATGGCGACGGCGATGAGCGTCATCATGCCCGGCTGGCCGCCGCGCACCTCATCAACCAGGCCCCTGAGGAACGGACGGCCGCCGTAAACGAAGATGAAGGTGCCGAGCGCGAGCAGGACATAGCTGTCGCCCGCGAAGCCCAGGAAGCCAAGCCCGAAGAGCGCCCTTGTCATAGGCGAGAGCGCCAGCATCGGAACCGTGAGGACCGTGCAGACCCAGAAGCGCCGGCGGAAGTCCGCCACCATCTGCTGATGATGGTCAGCGTGAGCGTGCGGCGCGCACGCCGAGCACGGGGCCGCGTGGTCCTCATGCGGCGGCGGCTCCTCAGCGGCATGTGCGGCATGATGATCGCGCGGGTGCGGCCCGTGAGCTGGCTCCGGCTCGGGCGTGTTGCCGTGGTGCTCGTGGTGGAGATCAGCCATCATCAACCACCTGCCACGTGATAAGACGAGTGCCCCTCGTGCCTGTGCGCCGGTCGGTTAGCCGGTCGGCGCGGCGGCTCGGGCACGCGGTCATAGTGTATCCGACACCGGCATGTTGTCAAGGCCGCCGCCGGGCCGGGCACGCGGGGGCAGGATGCGGCGCACAATCTTGGCCTGGGGCCGGGGGAAAGAAGGTATCCCCAGGTCGAGGGGCGAATAGTGCGTCGCAAAGCGACTGTCCGCCAGGACAATGCACAGTGCAGGAGGGAAGAGCATGTCAGAGTCGAGGCTTCGCAGAGTACTGATGGTCGTTGTTACGCTGGTGTTCGTCGCGGGGATGCTTGGGGTGTTCGCGGACCCGGGACAGGCGTGCGGCAAGTGTGCCAAGTATTGGGGCGGCTGCTATGACCCATGCGCGGGCTGCTACAAGGCGCCTGTGTCCTGCTGCAAGGTGTCGGTGTGCTCCGGGTGCGTGTACGAGGCCTGGCCGCAGGTATGCGCGCCGCAGGCGTGGCAGTGCTGCGCGCCGAGCGCGAAGGCGTGCTGGCCGGCACGCGGTTGCTGCTGTGCGATGGGCCTCACCCAGGTCCAGATCGCAGTCGGCACGGGCCAGCCTGAGACGGTGCGTGGGCTGCGATGCGGCACCGATGTGCTAGTTCCCGTCCGCGAGGTCTTCTCGAAGCTCGGAGCGTCGGTGGCCCACCGCGGCTGGGGGAGGGTGGAGGTGACGCTGAACGAAAAGACGGTGACGCTGGCGCAATCCTGCTGGCCCTGCGCGTGGGGGACCTCGGGAGTCGCCGGGGCGCGAATGGTTTGCTGCAAGATGTACGCGCCCGTCTCTGCCCTGGCCGGGCAGCTAGGCGTGACGGTCGAAAAGGACAACGGCGTGATCCGCCTCAAGGCCTCCGCCTACTAGCCTACGCTGTGAGAGGGCGCAAGTCCACCCAGCCGAGCCCCGCGACGTGCGAGAGCAAGCGGCATCAGGGGCGGGCGTGGGTGGACTGGCATTTGACTGGTTGCACAGACCTGCGGAGTTGCCATGAGACGAACGGATAAGCGGATTCGCACAGACGCTTTGAGGCTTGAGAGTCGGGCAGCGCGCGTGTTCTGGGTGCTGGCGGCCCTTGCACTGGCGCCCGCGGGCCACGCTCAATGGCGGCCGTGGACGCGGCTGAGCTGCGAGAGCCCCGCGTTCTCGGTGGAGGCGCCCAGCGGCTGGAGGCTGGAGCCGGTGGCCGACAAAGGCGCCAGGCTGCTGGCACCGGGTAGCGAGCTGGTGGTCGAGGTCGTAGCTTGGGCGGCGCTGCGCCCACCGGCGACGCCGGAGAAGGCAGCCCGGCAGCACGAGGGTCTGCTGGGACGGGCCTTCGACTACCGGCGCGGCTCCGAGCAATGGACGATGACCGACGAGGGGACGCAATGCCTGGTGGTCATCGGCAGCGCGCGGGCCGAGGGCCTGGAGCAGACGTCAGTATTCTGCGCCTATGCCGACGGCGATATGCACTACGTCTTGGGCGCCTTCTGTCGGGTGGATGACCTGCACCGCCTGCGCACGAGTCTCCTGGACAAGATGATGG
Organism: uncultured bacterium; assembly: GCA_965603135.1. Classification (GTDB taxonomy): domain Bacteria; phylum Armatimonadota; class Zipacnadia; order Zipacnadales; family UBA5352; genus CBFDBV01. The sequence goes on along the minus strand of CBFDBV010000417.1, from coordinate 35 downwards.
CGAGCTTCCGGCCGGGAGCGGCTGAGGTTGGCGTA
>CBFDBV010000416.1:0-4441 GCA_965603135.1 uncultured bacterium | reverse complement strand
GTAGTTCTCCTCGGCGTGGCGCGTGCCGTAGCGCGCGCCCATGACGGAGTCGTTCATCGGCGGGAGTGTCATGTCCGGCAGGAAGTTGTGCATCCCCGCGATGAGGACTTTCTTCATCAGCGGGTGGGCGAACATATCCACGTTGTCGTAGCGATCCGCCGCCTGGTAGCTCGGCGGGTCCGAGTAGCCGTGAATGATCTCGGGGAGCACGTAGAACTTGTTGAGCGCCATCCCCTCGTAGCTGGGCGAGCCGTCCTCCCAGTGGCCGTCGCGCCAGAAGTTCTCCTCGATGAAGCCGAAGAAGCCGTGCGGTGGTTCCAGCGCCCAGGCGACGTACTCGTGCTCGCCCAGGATCTTGCCCAGGAAGGCGCCGGCGCCCATCAGAAAAGGCCCGTCGTTTACGCAGCAGCCGCGCGGGGAGGTGGTGGTGATGAGGCGCGCCGCCTCGCGGAAGGCACCCTCCTCGATGAGCGACTTGTCCTCATCTGCGTAGACGCCGCTGTCGCAAGTGAGGTCATAGGCCAGGCACAGCTCGATCATGCAGGTGGCATCGTGCAGCTTCCAGCCCGACATCTTGCCCGACTGAAGGTTGTTGTAGTCGCGGTAGATGTGGTACCAGTCGTGGGCGACGTATCCGGGGTAGACCTCCGCCAGCCGCAGCAGGACCTTGCGTATCTTCTCGGCATAGGCGACGTCGCCCGTGAGGGCGTAGGCCCGTCCCAGGTAGCCGAGGCTGCTCAGCCGGCCGATGCGCGTATACCGGCTGTACCCGCTCAGGCGGTACTGCTTGCCCTCCGCGTCGCGATAGAAGGTGTTCTCCACCTTCTCGCCGAGCGGGTTGATGAACACCTCGGTCTGCGTCTCCGGGAACTCGTCATTGGGGTAGATGGTACCGCACTTCCTGCACTTGAAGCTGCCATCCCCGACAAGGGTGAAGGGGCTCACGCCCCAGTGCGCGCCGCAGTTCGGGCAGTCGCAGACGCGGAAGGGCGTCAGCTCCGGGATCCAGTCGGCGATCTCCTCATCCGGCAGCTCCATCCACCAGCGCGCGGAGTTATTGATGCTCTCAAAGGCCTTCTGCGCCCACTCGTGGCGGGCGAGGTTCTCCTTTGCGCGCTCGATGTCGGCCTCGCGATAGAGGCCACAGGGGTGCTTCACCTGCGCGGGGGGCCTCGGCGTTCGGTCGTACAGCACGGGCACGCCCTTGCCCAGGATGATGTCATCGTAGTAGCCACGCGTGACGTTCTTCGAATAGCTGTACGGTAGCGCCGTGGCTGCGACGGCGCCTTCGGGCGCGATGGCCGAGCCCGTGTACTTCCGCCACTCACCCTTCCCGATGCAGCCGAAGCTGTGCACGTGGTCCTCGATGCGCTTGTCCTGCGCGTCCCAGAACTCCAGGTAGATGCTGGCGTTCTTGCCGAGTTCGCCGTGGTACCAGGTCTCGACGTAGTAGACCTCGCCCGGCTCGACGGGGACCTTCGGGCTGCGCAGACCCACGCCGCGCTTCTCGTCATCATCCACCATGAGCAGCGCCTGCTTGCCCTCGTGGGCGAGGTCAGCGCTGATCTCCAGCCCCTCGGGGCCGCTGAAGGGGAGCCATCCCTCCGGCAGCTCGCCAACCTGGGGCTGCTCGAAGTCCTCCTTGAGCAGGACTTCGAGCTTCGGCCCTTGCTGCGCATATGCGCCTGCGCAGAGCAGTAGGGACAGCAGTGCATAGCTTCCTAGTGACGACGGCATGGTTTGCTCCTGAAACTCTCCTTGCGCTCTTGCTTGGTCTCCGGTGTTGGCGTAGTATTCGCTGCCTCCCCCGGCAGCACCTGCGGCAGATATGCTCTGCGCGCACAAGGTCTGCCACCTCAGGATGGCGAACCCAACCGTGCCGGGGAAGGGATGCCTGGCGAAGGTGATCAGATGCTGCGACGAATCGCGTTGGTGACCTGTTTGGCCCTGATAGCGCAGGCGTGCGTGGCGCAGCAGCCTGCCACGCTGGGCGATGACCTCATCGAGAACGGGTCCTTCGAGGAGAGCCCCGTGGGGCCGGTGGCAAAGGGCGAGGTCCCGCAGGGCTGGGCCGACGAGGCCTACGGGGCCAGCGGCCAGCTTGAGATCGTGGCGGACGGCGCCCCCGGCTGCGGGCAGAGGTGCCTCAAGGTGACGACGAGCGCCCTTGACCGCCGTTCCGGGTTGCACGGCCCGATGCTGACGATAGACCCTGCGAGGGCCTACCTGCAATCCGGCTGGATGCGCATCGAGGGAGACAAGCCCCCGGGCGGGGGCCTCTATCTCGGACGCGCCTGGTTCGATGCCGATGGCAATCCGATGGGCTCGGCTCCCGGGACGGAGAGCAACTACAACTACGTGGCGGCAAGCGTCTCCCCTGAACAGTGGACCTACTACGAGCAACTGCTGCTGCCGGATCTGACGCCCGAGGACGGCAAGTACGACCCCGACGAGATCCCGGCCAATGCCGCCTCCCTGCGTATCTGGGCTCTGTCATTCGAGTGGGAGGGCGTGGGCTACTTCGACGGTCTGTCGCTGTGCGAGGTGGACTTTGCCGCCAAGATAGGCAACGAGATCAACGCGCTGTTCAGGGACGCCAACGTGCCGCAGATCCGCGGCGACATCGAGGGGGAGCTGAAGGGCCTCCCGGCCGACGACCCGGTGGCGAAGAAGGCGAAGGCGCTGCTGGCGAAGGTTGACGCGCTGGAGGCGCGCTTGCAAGAACGCGAGCAGCGTCCTATCAGCGAATGGACTGCCGAGCTTGACCTCGCGACGCGCCTGATCCGCGACCTCGGCCGGATGAAGTGGGAGCTGAAGATTGAGGTGCTGCTGGTATCGGCGGACATGCAGGCGACCGAGCAGTAACACAGGCAGGGGGCAAAGCCGGTGCAGACGCCCGCAAGCAAGGGCAACCCGACCAAGATCATCTGCACGCTGGGGCCGGCCACGGACTCCGAGGAGATGATTCGCAGGCTGACGGAGGCTGGGATGGACGTGGCGCGCCTGAACTTCTCCCACGGCGACCACCCGACCCATGAGAGGGGATTTCACCGGGTCCGCAAGGTCGCCGAAGAAACGGGCGAGCACGTGGCGATCCTGGCGGACCTCCAGGGGCCCAAGATCCGCATCGGCGAGCTGAAGGACGCTGAGCCGGTCGTCCTGCATCCCGGCGAGCAGGCGATCATAGACACGAAGGTAGAGAGCGGAGATGCGAAGCGCCTGTCCACGACCTACGAGCATCTGGCTGTTGACACGGAGGCGGGTCGGCGCATCCTCATAGATGACGGGCTCGTGGAACTGACGGTGTTGAGGACCACCGAGACGGAGGTCACCTGCGAGGTGGTGTTCGGCGGCGAGGTGCGCGAGCACGCGGGCATAAACCTGCCGGGCGTCGCCATCTCCGCGCCGTCGCTCACCGACAAAGACCGCGCCGACCTGGAGTTTGCCCTCGAGCTGGGCGCCGACTACGTTGCGCTGAGCTTCGTGCGCGGCGCCGGGGATGTGCGGACGATCGAGCGCGTGATCAGTGACATGGGCAAGGACACGCCGGTAGTGGCGAAGCTGGAGAAGCCGGAGGCGCTGGAGGAACTCGCCGAGGTCGTGGACGCCTCCGACGTGGTGATGGTTGCGCGCGGGGACCTGGCAGTTGAGACCTCACCCGCCGAAGTGCCGGTGCTCCAGAAGCGCATCATCGCCGAGTGCCGGCGCCAGCGGGTGCCGGTCATCACCGCCACGCAGATGCTCGATTCGATGACAGAGAACCCACGCCCCACCCGAGCCGAGGCCTCGGATGTCGCTAACGCCATCTTCGACGGCACCGACGCGGTGATGCTCTCCGGTGAGACGGCGATCGGCGCGTACCCGGTGCGGGCGACAGAGATGATGCGCAGAATCGCCAGCGCTGCCGAAGGCGAGCTGATGCGCGCCGACTTCGACCTGGAGGCGCTCGCTGCCCACGAGTTGCACGGCTTCGGCGACGCCGTGAGCAGGGCTGCGGTCGAGACCGCCGAGAGCCTGGAGGCGGTGGCCATCGTCGCCTTCACGCAGTCGGGCAGCACGGCGCGGCTGGCCTCCAAGTGCCGCCCGAGGGTGCCCATCGTTGCGGCTACGCCCCTGCCCGAGACGGCGCGGCGCTGCAACCTCTACTGGGGCGTGCAGCCCGTCCTCATCGAGCCCACTGACAACACGGACGCGATGATCGAGAGCATTGATCACAGCCTTCAGTACCTGGGCATGGCGTCCCCGGAAGACATCGTGGTCGTCACCGCCGGGACGCCCATCGGCAAGCGTGGCTCAACCAACATGATGAAGGTCCACGTGATAGGACAGTAAGATACGGCAGCTAACGGCGGCGACAGCATTGTCAGGCGTGCGGCAAGCACGGTAGCCGGCAACATCATGCGACGCGGACTTGCGCAGGGGAGTACTTGGGCGCAGCGCC
>CBFDBV010000415.1:0-4444 GCA_965603135.1 uncultured bacterium | reverse complement strand
CGGGAAGTTGGCCACGCCGACCACCAGCGCTCGGCCCTGGGTGCCCATCTTGACGAAGGCGGCGCGCTGGGCATCGGCGGGCGCGGCGATCTGATGTTCGGTCTCCTCGTCCGCGAAGGGCAGCCAACTCTTGCCCGCGTCCGCGCTGCGGCGCAGGTGCTGCGCGCCTCCGCGATAGCCGACCACGTAGAGCAGCCCGTTGTAATCGAAGGCGATTGCGTGCGAAAGCCCGTCAATCGTCGCCATCTACCCGACCTCCTCCCAGCGGCTGCCATCGTCAACGGATCGGACTATCTGCACCCGGCTCCCGCTGCGGTTGACCACCAGCAGCAGGCGCCCGCAGTCGTCCTTTGTCGCCCACGGCTCGTCGCTGTCGCCGTTCTCGGTGATGCGCCGCGCGGCGGTCCACTGCCCCGGCAGCCCCGCCCGCCGGCACATACAGATGTCCCCGCGATCGGCGTAGAACAGGAACAACTGCCCGACCGCGTCGTCCAGGATATGCGGGCTGCCCCACGCGCCGACGACCTGGAGCGCCACCGGCGTGGCGTGCTTGGCCTCCACGGGCACGCCCTCCGGCGACGCCAGGAACGGCACATCGTTGACGATGCTGAACTTGCAGCCGGGCGCCTGTTCAGGTTCCACCAGCCGCACCTCTGCCACGCCGACGTAGAGCCCTGTGTCAGGATACGGCCAGGCCTTCTCCTCCGCCCGCAGCTTGTCAATGTCGCTGACGCGCACCACGTCCCCGAAGTCGTCTCCGCCACCGGGGCCTCTGGTTCCCGCCGGGATGGTGATGCGCCGGGTCTCGATGCTGTCATCGGCTCGCAGGCAGTCAAGGTCCACGGTGTACGCCATCGGCGCCTGGTGGCCGGGCGGGAACGACAACTTCAGCGCCGTGACGCCCAGCTCGCGGTCAATCTCAGGCAGGGCCTCGAAGTACTCCAGCGTGTGACCTTCGATGAACGGTTCGGGCTGATCGCCATCGAACTTGCCGAAGCCCAGGCCGTCCCCGACCTCGTCCACGTGCTTTGCGAGCCAGCGCGGCGCGTTGGTGGGCTGCCCCGGTCCGCTCTGCGTGACGAAGAAGTCGGTCTCGTCGTACAGGTCGGGCCGCCAGTGATAGCCGACCAGCCGCGACCAACCGCCCTCGTGCTCGGAGAGCTGGACCAGCCGCAAGTGATGGCCCGCTTCGCTCGTCGCCGGCAGCGTCGTTGTCTCGAAGTACGCCCGGCAGTCCATCGCGTCGGCTCTGCCGAAGGCGTTCGCGCACTGAACGCAGAAGCCGCGCAGGTAGGCCGCGCTCGGATCGCGGTGTGCCGGCCCTCCGCAGTACGGGCACACCAGGTCCGCCACGCCCGCGCGCGCCCCGGGTGTCTCGGCACTTCCGGTTGCTCTCACCTCGACATAGGGCTGATGCTCACCGAACTCCAGCCCGACGCGCGCCGCCTCCGGCAGGTTCGCCTTCACGCGCTGCTCGTCGCCGACGAGCACGTTCCCGTGCACCTTGCCGCCGAAGAAGAACTTGGCCTCCGGGTAGTATCCCGCGGCGCGGCAGGACCCGGGCTGGGTGTCCTGGCCCTCGAAGGGCTGGGCGCGCAGTTCGAAGCTCGCGACCACGCACTCGCCGTTAATGAGCAGGTCATAGTGCCACGGCTGCGCTCCCCCCTCGAGCAGCTCCTCGATGTCCTCGACGTACTGGTAGTTGGGCAGCGTGTCCACGGTCACCCAGCCGCCGTAGGCGGTCTCGCGGGTCGCGAACAGCTCGCCCCCTTCGGATGCGCGCACCACGACGCTGCCCAGGCCGAACTGAAAGTTCGCATGGCCGCGTCCCGGCCGCCGCCAGGCCTCGGGCTTGTACATGTCGTAGTGGGCCGCGTAGGCCCGCGCGCCCAGCACCACGTCCGAGTACGGCGTCCCCAGCACCGGCATCGAACCCCACGCGGGGTCGTGGACGAAGAGCTGACCGCCCAGGCCCTCCGGCGGCACGTTGACCCACCAGTAGCCCTCGCCGTTGGTGGTCGCGATGACCCCGACCACCTCGCAAGTCTCGAGGTCTATCGCCACGATGTCCAGCCCCGCCGCCGGCACCCCGAAGCGCTCGTAGACTCTCCCGCACAGGAAGTTCGGCTCCGTGTAGTGCTCCATCGGCGCCATCGCGACGCTGGTGGTCTCGCCTCTGCTCACCTGAGCGATGACCCTCGGGCAGCCCCAGGTCTGATCCCACGTGCTCCAGGGGGTCAGCTTGAAGGCGACGATGCTGTGCTCTTCCTCGGGCAGGCCGCTGACGTTGACCACCCCGCCCGGCGGCACGGTGTACGGCTGCCCGGGGTTGTCGAGTGTGCCCACCAGCAGGTTCGCGCCCGGCGCGGCGCTGATTTGCAGCGCGCCGCTCAGGAGGTCAATGACCGCCTCCTGGCCCTCCGTCGCCACGGCGGTGCGACCTTTGTACGCCGCCCGCACCTCGTGGACATACCTGGCCAGCCCCTGTGCAGCGGTCTCTTCCGTGTCATCCCTCAGGTCGCCCGCGCGCTGGTAGAGCGCGCCGTGCCCCCTGGGCGCCAGGAACTCCCAGCGCCCCTCCGCGTCGGTTCGGATGGGAGCCAGCACGATAGCGCCCGCAACGTAGGTCGCCAGGCCGCTGTCGTAGACCAGCTCGTTGTACTCCAGGCTGTCCCAGCAGATCACCCGCCCGTCTTCGGCGGTCTCCAGCGCCAGCTCCAGGCTGACGTTGGCGTTCGCGACCGGCTCGCTCTCCTCCAGGATGCGGCCCGTGAGCCGGTAGCCCATCGTGAAGCTCTCGGTGATCGGGCCCTCCTGGAAGGTTGCCGGCTGGATGCGGCGGCCCCAGTACGGGTCATCCACCATCAGCACGTAGCGTCCCGTCGGCTCGTCGTCGCCCTGCGCGGGAAGCTCTTCCACCAGGTAGACGTATGCGCCATCGAGCGTCACATCAGGCGAGCGCGCCTTGTAGACGTGCGCCGTCGCCGAGCCGTCGGGGAGGTCGAAGCTCACCGTCCCCGACACGGTCTTCTTTCTCTCGACGGTGATGCCGCGGCGCGTCCCCAGCTCGATGATCTCAGGCCGCCAGCCTGTGTCCTCGGTGGTGGTCAGGTCGGCCAGCACCTCGGCCAGCTCCCCGACCTCCTCCCAGGTGCGCACCGGCGGGCTTTGCAGCAGACGCAGCAGCAGCGCCAGGAAGCGCACCACGTGGCGCTTGTAGAAGTTCTCGACGCTTGTGCGCTGCTCGTCATCATAGTCCAGGGCGTTGGTGCTCTCTGCCGGGCGCTCGAGGTAGGCGATGAGCAGCAGGAGCAGGCGGCAGGCGGTCAGCTTCGCCTCGCCACACTCGACGGTGTTGTCATCTGCCTGGGCCTCGCGCTGCTGGACGGTGGCGACGAGCGCCTGCAGCCTGCTCGCGAGCCCCGGATTGATCAATGCCATCGGTGTTCTCTCCGCGTCTTCATAGGCCACCTCGCGTCGGCAGCATCGGCGACCAGGCTTTCTGCGACTGCCCTTCGGGGCTGTGCCGTACGGAGCAACCGTCTTGTCTGTCAAGGCCTGGGGGCCGTTGGCCGTTGTCGTTGCTGTCGTAGCTGCCGTAGCTGTTGTTGCTGCCGTAAGGAGGGGCCGGTTTCCACACCGGCCCGCGGGCCGGGCTGTGGCCGCGGGCAGCGACCGCTTGCGGTCGCCGGGTCGCAGGCCCGCCGTCGTTCGCCGCGGAGAGCACTGGCGCCGCCTCGGGGTTGCCGACCAAACGACTCACTTACGCTGTCGCGCTTCGCGCGACGGGCCGGTGTGGAAACCGGCCCCTCCGCACGACAACTGGGCGACATCGCCCTACCTGCGGTTATCTGTGCATGTCCAACCGTTCCCTGCGCGCCAGGCTCTCCTCGAGGCCGCCGTAGGCGTCACTCAGCTCGATGGAGGGCCTCGCCACCGCGCCATATTGGTCTTCCGCGGCGGCCTCCGGCAGGCCATTTGCGCGCGGCGGTCTGACCACCGCTGGGATGGCTTCGCTAGCCATCGAGCCGAGCCGCGCAGGTGGCGTCACGGCCAGCTCGCCGGGGCTCTGAACCGCTGCCGGCCTCGGCACGTACTCGTCGTCCGTCGCAGCGGCCGCGTCGCTCGCCCTCCGCGTGGGCGTCGTCTCGAGGGCCTCGACCTCTGCCGGCGGAGTGCGCGGCGGGGCCACCGAGAGCGCGTCGTTCGCAGGGCCTGACCCACGTGCGAGGGCCGAGGGGCTATCCAGCGGCTCCCGCACGGCAGCAGGTCCTCTCGCAGCTCGGCCGCTCAGGTACTCGCCGCCAGGCCGCGCCGACGGCGAAGGTCCATCCTCGCTCGCCGCTGACCCGGTGGCGCGCGAGGGGACCGTTATGACCCACCCTCGGCTCGCCGCCAGCGCCAGCGGCAGTAATTTTTCGATTGCCGGCGTCAGGTAGCACAG